>DMAO01000339.1 GCA_003446545.1 Sphaerochaeta sp. | reverse complement strand
GCGAATATGGTGGCAAAGATAGAGACCACTGCGGCAAACAGGGGGGTGTAGCCAACGCTGAGTAGAAAGATGAGTACTACCAAGGGGATGACCAGATGGCCTTGCTTTTTGAGTACCACCAAAGCATTGGGGATATTCTCCTTGCTCAGACCTGAAAGTCCAAGGCGCTTGGCCTCAAAATGTACGGCAAAGAGGAGCGTAAGATAATAGAGGAAAGCAGGGATGCAGGCAGCCAACAGGACTGTGGTATAGCTCACTCCCATAAACTCCGCCATAACAAACCCAACGGCTCCCATGATTGGAGGTGCGAATTGTCCCCCAGTCGAGGCTACTGCTTCAACTGCTGCTGCAAACTCTTTCTTGTATCCCGTTTTTTTCATCATGGGAATCGTGATAGTCCCTGTGGTGGCGACATTGGCAATCGCCGAGCCGTTGATCATGCCCAGCAGTGCACTGGCAAGGACTGCGACCTTCGCAGGCCCTCCGGCAGTCCTACCCACCATAGTCAGGGCAATGTCATTGATGAACTGGCTGAATCCACTGTATTTCAGATAGGCACCAAAGAGCACAAAGAGAAAGATGTAGGTCGCGCTGACCCCGATACCTATGCCAAAGATGCCTTGGCTTCCCCAGATCATATGGTTGAGAACTCGTTTGAGGCTGAATCCGACATGTCCCAGCTCTCCTGGGATGAACATGCCGAGAAAGTTATAGAGAAGGAAGACCAAGCCTAGGATGGCTAGGTTCTTGCAAGCACGTCGGCCTCCTTCAAAAATGAGAAAGAGCACGATCGCTGCCACCACCAGGTCGAGCTTCAGTAAATAGCCTCCCCGTTTGGCTATTACCGTGTAGTTTTTCATCAGGTAAGCAAAGGCAAAAATGGTAAGTACCAATAGAGCGAGGTCCCAGATAGGAGGTAAGGCGCGTGAGCGCTTTTCCTTTGCAAAGGTGGGGAACAGCAGGAAGGTAAAGCCCAAGAGGAAAAACAGATGCCAAGTGCGTAAGGACATCGCATCGACCACCCCAAGGGTGTTTGCATATATCTGGAAAACTGCCCATACCAGAAAAAGTACCGTGATGACCTGGCCAAGCGGACCTGTATAGGTACGTAGTTTGCTGTCGGGTTCTTTTTCCCCTAAAAGTATTTGTGCTTTGATCTCTTCTTCAGTCAGTGAAGCAGGCTCGTGTTGATTCATTACTAGTACCCCAAAAGTATCCTCCAATCTATTGGGTGTACAGCTTTTTGTCAATTTGGTTATGCATAATTTTGTATATTTATTACAGTATCATGCAAAATATATGATTGACGTTGGGTTGTTGGAGTCATTCGGTCACTTTCAATTTTGAAATCCTTAGAGCATGCTCAGTTTTTCCCTTATTCGTACTTTGGGCATCTCAAGAAGTGTAACCTACCAAGGGTAAACATGTCTTATATAATGAAGGGTTACCAAGTGCTTTCACTGTTCCTTACGCACTACGTGAAGGGATGGGTTCTATTCACAATAGGGAGTGAAGAAATGGCTAATATCGTTAATGTTGCAAAGTATCTACTCACATTGGCAGAGAGCAGCAACACCAAAATCAATCCCTTGAAACTGCAGAAGCTCTTATATTATTGTGAAGGCTGGACGCTAGCCATCACCGACAAGGAGCTTTTCCCTAGGGAAAACTTTCAAGCTTGGCTTCATGGTCCTGTAAATGTAACGATATATCATGAATTCAACGCCAAATATGGTATGTTTGATCCTATTGACAACCCCAAGACAACACTCTTGAGCACTAGTGTAACAGTAGAGCAAAGAGCCATAGTGGAAAGGGTTTTTGAAGTCTATAACCAATACTCTGCCAGCCAATTGGAAATGATGACACATGCAGAAAAACCCTGGATTGAAGCCAGGGGAACATTAAAGCCGAATATGCATTCAGACACGATCATCGACAAATCTACTATGAGACTTGAGTTTTCACACCTGAGTTAGGCCTTTATCCTTGGTAGGTTAGAGAAAGGCCTTCTTCTCAAGAACATAAGAAATGATCAAGAACGCAAGAAATGACAAGGCCTCCCAAAATACGGGAGGTCTTGTTCTGGTAACAGATCATACACCGGGTTTGCAATACAAGCGTATCCTACCTGCTATGCCTACCCTTCAGAACCTCGATGACCTCACTGAAAGGAATATTCTTCTCTGCAAGCAATACCAAGAAGTGGTACATAAGGTCTGCTGCCTCACCAAGGAAAAGGCTCTTGTTGTCGTCCTTGCTCTCAATGATGAGCTCCACTGCCTCTTCACCTACCTTCTGTGCGATCTTGTTCAAACCACGGCTGAAGAGATGATTGGTATAGGAACCTTCCTGAGGGTATTCACGGCGATCATTGATGACTTCCTCGAGATAGAAGAGGAATTCACTGGAAGTAACTTCAGAGGGGTCATTGACCTCGCTAAAGCACGTGTCACTTCCCGTATGACAGACAGGACCTGAAGGGATAGCCTTGATAAGCAAAGTGTCGTGGTCACAATCCTCGATGATCTCGCGCACCGTCAGATAGTTGCCACTGGTCTCTCCCTTGGTCCAAAGTTTCTGACGGCTTCTTGACCAGAAGGTAACCAGACCTCTATCGCGGGTTAGCTTAAGCGATTCCTCATTCATATAGCCAAGCATCAGAACCCTTCGGGTTACTGCATCTTGGACGATTGCGGGAATGAGCCCATCCATTTTTGTAAAATCAAGTGCCATGCAAAGTCTCCTTACTGCCCTTTACGCATAGTTATACCATGTTGTGAAAGAAAAATCTTTAGCTCAGGTATATCTATTTCATGAAAATGGAAAATTGAGGCGGCCAAAGCTGCATCAGCCTTTGCTTCGGTAAACACCTCTACAAAGTGGGCCATGATCCCTGCCCCTCCACTGGCGATGACAGGAATGCCTACAGCCTCACCCACCCGTCTGGTAATGTCCAGGGCGAAACCCTGCTTTACCCCATCATGCTCCATGGAAGTCAGCAAGATCTCCCCACAACCACGGCCATAGACCTCCTTGGCCCAGGAGACAACCTCCAGCCCAGTAGGGATCCTTCCCCCATGCACATAGACTTCCCACCCCTGTTCTGTCGGGGTATCAAATAGGGGATTGCGCCTTGCATCAATGGCACAGACCACACACTGCGATCCGTACTGCATCGCCAGGGTGTCTATTACCGAAGGGTTTTTCACAGCCTGGCTGTTGATGGATATCTTATCAGCTCCGCTATCGAGGAGCACCCCGACATCTTCTGCATTGCGGATGCCCCCTCCTACGGTAAAGGGAATCCCTATATGGTCAGCAATGCGCCTTACCAGGGCATTGAAGGTGGATCGGTTCTCCACTGTAGCCGTAATATCAAGGAAGGTAAGCTCATCGGCCCCCTGCTTGCTGTAGAGCTGGGCAAGCTCAACAGCATCCCCTGCATCACGAAGGTTGATGAAGTTGACCCCCTTTACCGTCCTTCCATCCCGTACATCAAGACACGGTATGATTCGTTTAGCTAACATCGGTCTCCTCCCTGAAAAGCATGAGGTCCTTTAGTGTTATGGCCCCTTCATACAGGGCCTTTCCAATAATTGCTCCACCCAAACCAGCCTTATGCAAGGCATAGACATCTTCCATGGAGGATATTCCTCCAGATGCTATCAGGTGCAGGGTGGGCCTACAAGCAAGCAATTCATCATACAAGGCAAAAGAAGGGCCTCTGAGCATCCCATCGAGGGCAATATCGGTACAGATGACCCTAAAGAACCCTTTTGCTAGGTAGGAGTCAATAAAGGGTCCTACCTCTAGGGAGGAAGTCTCCAACCACCCATGGGTTGCAATCATGCCGTTTTTGGCATCGGCTCCTAGGATGAGTTTGTCTGATCCGTAGTGTGCAAGCCAGATCTCAACCAGAGGGGGGTCACTTGCCGCTATGGAGCCGCAGGTAACCATGCTTGCCCCTGCATTGAAGGCGTCACGCAGGTCGGAACTACTCTTGATGCCACCACCAAAGTCAATGGTGAGACTGGTATGGCTGGCAATGCGTTCCAAGCTCTTCAGGTTGACGATGGTTCCCCCTTTTGCCCCTTCCAGGTCCACAAGATGCAACCGCTTCACACCATAGGCCTCAAAACTCTTTGCCATCTCCAGAGGGTCAGAGGCGTACTCCTTTTTCGAGTCATAATCACCTTGGCTCAGGCGTACGCAGGAGCCTCCTATGATGTCGATTGCAGGAATAATATCCATCAGGCTTCCTCCAGAAAATTCTTCAGCATCTGCTCACCCATGCTACCACTCTTCTCTGGGTGGAACTGGCACCCCAAAAAGTTATCCTTTCGCAGGGAAGCGGTAAACTTCACCGAGGCGTACTCAGTAGAAGCGATCGTATCGCTAGAGAAAGGCACA
>DMAO01000253.1 GCA_003446545.1 Sphaerochaeta sp. | reverse complement strand
AACCTTTTGATCTTCACCATTTTGACATCTATGGTTTTTTTGCCAAGAGGTATGATGCTCCTGTATTTGTAGAGAATGATGCCAACTGCACAGCTTGGTTGGATATGACCATCAACCGGACGATCAAGCTTGGGGATTTCATGTGTCTGTTGGCAGACTACCATGAAGGAAACTACCAGTTTGGTGACCGTTCGGGCATAGGTGTTGGAATAGGCCTTTCCATTGGGGGAAAAGTCTACCGTGGTTCACACTACAGCGCAGGAGAGTTCTGTTCCCTTACATGGAGAGGTGGTTGTGTAGGACAGACAGGGCTGGATGAAAAACTGCTGATGCTCTCCGCTACTGATGAAGAGGCATGGAGGGCTTGGATGGTTGACCTGTTCTCCTCTCTAGTTTCTGTAATTTCTGTCTTGGATCCCAGGGTTGTTTTTATCCATGGCAAACCGTTTAGCGACAAGAAGAAGATCGAGGCTATGTTGGAAGCAGACTGCCCCCAATTTATGGCAATTCTGGAAAAAATACATTGTAAGCTGATATTTGATGCTGACGACGAGTCGGTGGTCGCCAAAGGTGCTGCAATGATGTACTTGCAGAAGCTGTTTGCCGTTCCAGAACTTTCCGAAATGGAAAGCAAGGTCCACTTTACGTGGGATGATGTGATAGAACAGGCTAATCGCAGGAGATTCTATACAAAGAACGCTATGGGAGAGCTTGATGAGTAAGGAACAGCCTAGGAAGGATATCCTCAACTCTGTGCATAAGGAGCAGAGACGATCGTATTGGCTGCTGGTACTACCGGCTGTGCTGGTGTACTTGTCTGTAATGGCTTTCCCTACGATATTCTCCATCGTGTTGAGTATGACCAACTATAATGGTGGCAAGATTTTTGGGGGACGGGTTCCTGTTGAGTTCGTTGGTCTGAAATGGTATAGGAGACTTTTTGTCGACGAGTATTTTTATCTTGCCCTGAAAAACAACATGTGGATAGTGCTCGTCTCGGTTTTGGGCCAGATACCCCTCGGATTCTTCTTAGCCTACGTTCTCTACAGAGGTCTGGTGAAGATGGCTGACTTTTTCCAGACCATGATCTACCTGCCGTGTGTCATTTCCACCGTAGTCATCGGTATCCTGTGGAAATCTTTCTTCTCACCAAATGGGGCTTTCCCTGAAATAGTGAGGCTTTTCAATCCAACCTATGAGTATGGGATATCGAATAACCCAATTCTGCCGGTCCTGTTTGTCATACTCTGGATGTATACAGGTACCTATCTGATCATTTTTATAGCCAACTTGCAGAAGATTGACAGTGCAGTCATTGAAGCTGCCCGTATCGATGGTGCAAGCGAAGGCCAGTCCCTACTCTACATCATTCTACCAGCACTATCGGGTGTCATTGTCACCAGTTGTATCCTGGCCATCAGCGGATCGTTGAAAAGCTTCGACCTCATTTATGTGATGACTGGTGGCGGCCCTGCTAACCAGACCAGTGTC
Organism: Sphaerochaeta sp.; assembly: GCA_003446545.1. Classification (GTDB taxonomy): domain Bacteria; phylum Spirochaetota; class Spirochaetia; order Sphaerochaetales; family Sphaerochaetaceae; genus Sphaerochaeta. The sequence goes on along the minus strand of DMAO01000253.1, from coordinate 1,157 downwards.
CTTTCTGTCTATATGTTCGACAAGGCCTTTAAGGGGGCACCGAACTACCCCTTAGCTAATGCGATCAGCACCGTGATGGTCACCATCAGTTTCGCACTCATCGGTCTTACCAAGTGGGCTGAGAGCAAATTTGGGGGAAGGGAGTAAGATGGCGGATATCAAGGATACAAAAAGCACAAGAGCCAAGATCAACAAGGTTCTGACCTATGCTGTGATGCTCTTCTTTACACTTATGGCCATTTATCCCTTGTTCTGGTTGCTGATGAACTCCTTTAAGACAACCACAGAGTTCCAGCTGAACAAGTTGGGGTTCCCTAAGGGCTGGACTCTGATTAACTATAAGGATGCTTGGGTGCGTGGGAAATTCCCTCATCTCATCCTCAACAGTATGATTTATACTGGTGTGACCACCATAGTGACACTGGGCTTCTCCTTCATGGCAGGATTTGCCTTTGCTAAGATCCCGCACAAGGCAACCAAACTCCTGCACGGCTCGTTTATCATCGGACTGCTGCTTACCTTGCAGTCGATCATGGTCCCACTGTTTCTTCTGATTAACTGGACAGGACTCTACAATACGCGCCTTGGTGTCTTGATCCCTTACATTGGTATTGCAATGCCGATGGGTATCTATCTGGGCACTGACTATATCAAGAGCATTCCCGATGCCCTCATTGAGTCAGCCAGGCTTGATGGAGCTACCTACTTTAGGATTTTCCGCTCCATCATTGTACCGATGGCACTTCCTGTGGGGGTAACCCTTGCAATCCTGACGGTAACAGGGACATGGAATGAATTTATGCTTATAAACATCCTTACCAGCAGTGATGCGCTGAAGAGTCTGCCTGTTGGTGTGCAAAAGTTTGCAGGGGCCCTTTCCAGCGACTTTGGCAAACAGTTTGCTGCTCTGGTCATTGGCCTTATCCCTATGCTGGCATTCTATTTAGGTTTCAGGAAAGAGATTACCAAAGGTGTTGCTGCAGGTGCGGTAAAAGGGTAAGCCTCCAAGGTTGTTGGTCCTGCCAAATCCTGATGAAAAAAGTTTGACAGGTAGGTATGAGCATGGTACTATTAGTTTGTACAAAGTATGAACTAATGAATTCAGGAGGGTTTCTTTCCAGTGAAAAGGGGGGAAACAATACAGAAGGCAAGTGCTT
>DMAO01000289.1 GCA_003446545.1 Sphaerochaeta sp. | reverse complement strand
TTTATTTCAAGAACGTTATACTAGTGATGCTTATCTGACAGTGCCCCGTTCTCCTTTTCTCTTTCATCAAGGAGACTCATTGCAGCAGCAGGAGCTTTTAGTATGCTTGAGATGGAGAGCAGGTCTTCCTATACTGGCGCTGAATACTGCACTTGATACAGTACGTATGCATTTTCTTCCGGATATCAGCAAAAACAGCCTTTGCAGGTCTGGCTTCATCAGTGTCTCTCGATCTGAGGCCTCTATCAAGAAGACGGTAGAGCTCTGTTTGGCATGCTGATGACAAGACTCTGATTTTTCGGTATTTGAATTTCTCAGGTCAGAGCTAGTCAGTCGGTAACCTGGTTCTTCCCATTGGTCTTTGCCCGGTAGAGAGCTTGGTCCGCTTGTTCTATCAGCTGGTAGACTGAGAGTTTTGGGTTCCACTGGGCCACTCCTATGCTGATGGTAATGCTGGTCTTGGAAGAATCTTCCAGGAATTTTTCTCTCAAGTTGCCTTGGATTGAGGCGGCAACGTCCAAGGCCGTATGCAGTGAAGCGTTGGGGAGGATTACCGAAAACTCATCACCTCCGATGCGAGAGCAGGTGTCCATGGGGGTGGTCGCGTTTCGGATAGCTTTTGACACCTGTTGCAGGACCTCATCCCCAAACTGATGCCCATAGGTGTCGTTGATCTTTTTGAAGGCATCAATGTCAATCATGAGCAGCGAGAAGGGCTTTTGGGAAGCTTTTGATGCTTCAACCGTTTCTTTGAGTTTCAGGTCAAAGAATCGCTTGGTGCTCAGTTTTGTCAGGTAGTCAGTTTTCATGGATTCGTTTCTCAAGGAGATAAGGATATAGATGACCAACGAAATGAGCGCCAGCAGAAGAATAAAGCTGATTATAATGAGGTACAACATATCCTGTGTGGCACCCCGTAGGGAGGCCAAGGAGTAATCAACTCCTACAAGTCCCACCAAGGTAGCATCCCTCTGGTCGATGATGGGTGCATACCCAGAGATGTACTTTCCCCACCCTTCATAGTCTTGCAGGCCACTTGAGTAGGATTTTCTTTCTTCATACACCATGCGTTCGGGTTCGCTGAGGTAATCAGGTGTGCCAAGGGGTGAAAACTTTTCACTGCCGGGAGTTTCTGCATCGAGGATGTATTCGATGGTTGTCTCATCCAATAACCGTTCCGTATAGATAAACTCAGCACCGGATTCAGCTTTCAGTTGTGCAAACAGGCTGTTCATCCTCCGATAGTAGTCTTCATCATAGGAATCTACTGCAAAATCAGGGGTTTCTGAGAGTTTTCTGTATTCTTCTATATTCTGTTCGATAAGGTGTGCGGTGAACGTAGCTACGATGGTTGCATGTTCACTCATTTCCTCAATGACAGAGCTACGGTAGTTGAAATACAGGACAGAGGCGGGAAAAAGGAGAAAGAGCAATACAAAAAGCACTATTATCAGGACCATGGTTTGGTTTTTGGAGGTGAGGGTATATTTCTTCATCTGGAGGTACCCCCCCTTGCCGGGTAGTGTAGTGTGAAATAGTCTATCATGGTTCTGCCACATTGATAAGACTCAGAGGCTGTGGCACATACGTAAATGTAGTCCAATTTCGCAATAGCCTTTGGAACCTCTGCAAACCTCCTTGCATCAAAGCAGCTCTGGATTTCAGCGATATCGCAGCCAGAGCTCCCATACACCTCCTGTAGAGCAATCCTATCACCCCTTTTTTATCCGACTCCCGTCTTTTTCCTCTTCCCTTTTTTCCCAACTCCTGTAGAATAGGGGCTATGAACAACTACAATGCAATCAAGAACCGCTGCAATACCTTTACCAAGGGCTTTGAATCCATTAAGGGCTATGCCTGGGACTGGGGCCATAGCAAAAAACCCATCAAGAAGGGCATGGATGAGATACTGCGATCAGGTCCTGATAAAATTGCAATGGACTATGAGATACAAAATTCATACCTCTATCTGCTTGCAGAGGTCTTCCAGGACACAAAGGCAATGAAGCAGCTGAGGACAAAGCATGAGGCCATGCTGACACCTGCGGGGCTTGAAGTTCTCTCCTTCTGGGAGAAGGAACCCGCCTTCTGGTGCTACTTTTCCGTCAAGGAGCACCTCGATGGCAACCTCCATCTAATCGTAGACCATATGACTGGGAAGGAATACCTGCTGTATTCCAAGGGAATCGCCACCATGCAGAAATGGAAGTTCCCGGAAAAGCTTAGCTTCCTGTGCCTTATGCAACCCAACGGAGAGTGCCTGCAGACTGTAGGGGCCATCAAGTTCTTCAGGCTCCCTGCCTCAGACTTCCTATTCTATTGTACCCTGTTCAAACCAGAAGAGGGCCTAAAGGACATACTGCACAAGCATTTCATCCAGTTCTTTACCCTGGATACGACCAATAGCGCTCCTCCACTCAAAAAGGCTACCTATGAAATAGGTTTTGCCTGGCAGACCTTCACCCTACCAGAGTTTGCCATTGAAAACCTGGGAGGCAGATGGCTATCCACAACAGTAGGGACACAGCAGAGATTCACCCTGAAAATTGTTGATACGAGTATGCTCGGACTCCCCAACCTTACGGTATTTGAGACAGAGCCCTCTGCCATGGCGGCAGCCATCATCAGGGACAATGCAACAGAAGAGATGGTACTCTTCACAAATACAAAGGTTGCCTACAGTTTTTTCTCAGCCTTGCTGAATCGAGCGTATCCCACAATCAAGCTTCCCAAAGAGCCTTCTATTTTCATCGGCATACCGATGCAAGTCCTCTTGGCACCCATGGACCTTCCTGTCCCCTGGAAAAAGTTCATGGATATGATTGACTATAAGGAACCGACGGAGAAGGTGGAGGCAGACCGCACAAAGGAGTGGGAAAAGCTCAGGGAAGAGAACAGGAGAATCTCTGGGCTGGAGGGTTCGGAGCGCGCCGAGAGAGAATTGACAGACATCTTCATCGAAGCGCAGATTACAGGAAAGCCAATGGATGCCGGTAAGGTCAGCAAGGCAACAGGACTTGACCGGCAAGAGGTGGAACGACTCCTAAGCAGGTTCGATGAATTGCCCGAAGAGGGATACCTTGATGCTTCGGACGATGAGGATGACTTTGATTTTGGCGACGATGATCTTGATGAGATATATGAAGACATCTTCTTCATTGTGCCTGATGAAGACAAGGCCTTTGAATTGAAGACCTGGCCAATGCCTACCGATACCTATGGGCATGGTGTGTACCAGAGCCTCCCCGATTCTGAATTCTTTGAGAGTAATGACACAGAAGAAGCCTACAGGCAATTCTTGGAGCTTGGTGGCAAGGACTTTGCCACAGAGGTCAGAAAGGATGGATTGTTTGATATGGTGGAGGCCTTGTTTGCCACAACCTTTGACGGGGATTTCATATATCCTGTGATGAACACCTTCTTCTGGATCCTCTACCATGAGGGAAAGGAATGGGTCCCTGTCCGTAGCTATGCCATCGAGATACTGAAGTGGATACCCTCGGACATACTACACTACTATGTTGACCAGGAGGAGTTCATTGAGTCGCTAGGCAAGTTCATCAAGAGGATGCTCTGCACCCGGGGCATCTGCTCCCTTGCAAAGAGACCTAAAGCTGAAGAGGTCCGCCTGGGTACGTATACGATCAAGG
>DMAO01000161.1 GCA_003446545.1 Sphaerochaeta sp. | reverse complement strand
AAAATATCAAATCCTTGATTATTGCCACTTCATCCTCTGTAAACACCCGCTTCAGATGCAATCTGAGCTTGCTCTGTATAAAGACCTTCTCAAGCAGAAGTATCTTGCCTATTGGCTGGATAAAAGCAATCTGCTCTTCCTTAATCGACTGCTCCATCTTCTGTTCGGTTCTATACCGGTGATTATAGATGGGCTCTTGTGTAATCTCATCCAATTTTCCGATGCAACGACGAATATTGCGAGTCTGTTGTTTCTCAGAATCCCAGAAATGTTGGTTCTGATAGAGGTAGACAACCCCTGTTTTTTTGTTTTTTATGCGTATATTTTTTGGTTCTGATAAAATTTTTTTCATGGTTTAATTTATAACATGAAAGCAAGGAAAAGTCTACTATAATTCTTATTCATGTAAGGAAATGCTAAATTTGGTCCATATCAATTATTTATAAGCTATTATTAAAATAAATCTATATAGTGCAATACTTAACATCTTAAAGGGTTGTGTAAAACATATAGGTAATGATATAATACGATGATAGTAAATATCAAAGGAGAAACTTTATGAAGAACGTTATATCTATGAAAAAAATCTTACTAGTTGCCACAATCATTGTCGCTTTTGCGGTTCCTACACTCTTTGCCCAGGCTCAGAGCGAAGACGTCAATACCATTTCTTTTGCAGGTTCGGGTGGGTATCCTCCCTTTAACTACATAACTGATACCGGTGATGTCATTGGCTTCGATGTCGATGTGGCCCAAGCGATTGCCGATCGCCTAGGAAAGAAAATGGAGTACAAGACCACCTCTTGGGATGGCATTGTCGAAGGCCTGAGAGCAAAACGTTATGACGCTATCCTTGGTAGCATGGGCATTACCCCAGAGCGTGAGGAGCTTGTAGACTTCTCGATCCCTTACTACTATAGCGGTCCACAGCTTATCGTACGCAAGGACAGTGCAATAAAGGATCCCTCTGATCTGAAGAGTTCAAACTCTGTTGGCCTGGTAACCGGTACCACGTTCGAGCAGGACGGCAAGAAGCTCGGTGTTGATGTGAAGCTGTATGAGGATGACACCCAGACCCTTCTGGAACTGATCAACGGTCGTGTTGATGGCGTGCTTACCGATAGGATTGTGGGCCTGAACGCAATCAGCAAACTCAAAGGTGGCGACAAGCTTACCCTTGTAGGGTCGACACTGCGTACAGAGACCATGGGCATTGCATTCCATGAGGATTCGGATACGCTGCGTGAGCAGGTAAATGCCGTTCTCCAGGAGATGTTTGCAGATGGGACCATGAAAGCCATCAGCGCCAAATGGTTCAACGGCGAAGACATCACCGTACAATAAGGTATAGGTAGTAAGACTATGGACATAATTCCTTGGGATCTCTCAATCATCCCCCAAAAATTCTTTCTTTTTGCCAGTGCTGCGACCTACACACTCCAGATAACATTCTTTGGGATACTGATGGGACTTCTCATCGGTTTGGTCGTGGCATTGGGAAGGCTTTCCGAAAAGAAATTTCTGTCTTCGATATCGAGAGCGTATATCTTTCTTATTCGGGGAACCCCTTTATTGGTGCAGTTGTTCATAGTCTATTACGGACTTACCTCGATCGTTACCATCGATCCTATCCCCTCTGCAGTCATTGCACTTGGAGTCCATAACGGGGCGTATATTGCCGAAATCTTCCGTGGTTCGATACAATCGATCCACTACGGACAGATGGAGGCAGCCAGGAGTATAGGGATGACCCATGCCAAGGCAATGCGCAGGATCATCCTGCCGCAAGCTTTTAAGCGTGCTGTCCCTTCGTTGGGAAACCAGCTGATCATCGCCCTCAAGGATAGTTCACTGGCTTCCACCATTGCCGTCCCTGAGCTTATGCTCAAGGGAAGGCAAATGGGTTCCTCGACCTTTATGTATATGGAAATGTTCATTATCGTAGGTATATGGTACCTGATAATGACCAGTGTGCTCTCATTTGTTATGCACCGCATAGAGGAAAGATTGAAGGTGAGTGACCGTGACTGATCAGAAAAAAACAAATGATAAAAAACCAACAGTGCAAAAAGCACCAAAAGAAATCAAACAGCCAAAACCAAAAAAACGGAAAACTGATATGTCTGACCCTGATGCTCCAATTGTGAGAATTGAAGGGCTATGCAAATGGTATGGCGAGTTGGAAGTCCTCAAGAACATTGACCTGGAGGTCAAGCGAGGAGAGGTAGTGGTAGTCATCGGTGCTTCGGGCAGTGGAAAAAGTACACTGCTGCGATGTATTAACTTTCTGGAAAAGACCCAAAAAGGGAAGATCTACATCAGTGGCAAGCGTATCAAGCACAATGAAAAAGAGTTGAACAAGACCCGTCAGGAACTGGGTATGGTATTTCAGCATTTCAACCTATTCCCCCACATGACTGTCGCCGGAAATGTGATGGAAGGCTTGGTACAAGTCAAGAAGATGCCTAAGGACAAGGCACGCAAGAAGGCCGAAGTGTTGCTGGAGAGGGTAGGTCTTTTGGAAAAGGCAGACGTCTATCCTGCAATGCTTTCGGGTGGACAGAAACAGCGTGTTGCCATTGCCAGAGCCTTGGCTATGGAGCCTAAGGTCATGCTGTTTGACGAACCAACCAGCGCCCTTGACCCGGAATTGGTTGGTGAGGTTCTTACAGTAATGACAAAACTGGCCAAAGAAGGCATGACCATGCTGGTGGTAACCCATGAGATGTGGTTTGCCAAGGAAGTGGCTGACCGTGTCATCTTTATGGATGACGGGATCATCCTAGAGGAGGCTACTCCAGAGAAGATGTTCAGCGCGCCTGAAAATGAACGGACGCTGGCTTTTCTCAAGCAGATCCTTCCTCCTTCTTCCGAGGAGTAAGGACCTGTATGAATCAGCATGATTTGCAGGTTCTATCACAGCAAATGGAGCTTTGGGAATAAGGGTCTATGAACAAAAGAATCGTAGGCAAAAGTGTGGTAGAACACACGAAAGCTTTTCACAGGCACACCCCCCCCAAAAAAAATTGGGAGGGGTGTGTTTGCATATGCATCTGACCAAAAAGCTCTTGTAAAGGCTGAAATACGACTGATATTCTGCGATGTCTGTTCAGCAGAAAACGAATACTCGCTATACTTCTCTTGGAGGAATTTTATGCGGTTGTTTCATCTTTCTCTCTTTTCAGACACCCTCATGATGGACACATCGGTGACCATCATCTTCCCACAGAATTGCACACGTGTCCGTGAAGATCGCAGACCTTTCTTCTTAGGCTCCTACAAGGTCCTCTATCTCCTACACTACCTCAAACAGAATGAGACAAGCTGGATCAGGATGTCCTCCATCGAGCGGTATGTGAGCCAGCTTCCACTTGTGGTTGTCATGCCCTCTGTCCACCGCTCGTTCTATACAGACCAAGAGCGTGGGTTCCCTTACTTTACCTATGTCGCTGATGAGCTCCCTGCCCTGATGAAGGAGATGTTCAACATTTCAGACTAACAAGAAGATACCTTTGTAGCAGGACTCTCCATGGGTGGCTATGGAGCCTTCAAGCTTGCCCTCTCACGTCCTGAGCAATATGGCTATGGTGCGAGTCTCTCCGGTGACTTGGATTTGGTAGGCCTGCGTTCCCAGCAAGAGGATACTTCCAATGAAAGGTATCAATACCCCAGGGCAAGCCCTGGAAAGAAGAGGCGTT
>DMAO01000135.1 GCA_003446545.1 Sphaerochaeta sp. | reverse complement strand
TTTCCAATTATTGTATGCTATACTCAGTTTTGATGTGGGGGAGAGCGAATGAGAAAGTTACTGAAATTTCTGACAGGAAGGCTTTTCCTTTCCATCGTTCTCATCCTGTTTCAGATAGCTGTACTCATAAATGTCTTTGGGTTTGCCAAGAACAATGCCCTTTGGATCCAGATTTTTTCCACCCTTTCCATTGCTATGGCCCTCTTTGTCAGTGCACGTGATCACTTGAATCCAGCCTATAAGATAGGGTGGATGCTCATCTTTTTGCTTCTGCCTCTGTATGGGGGGCTGCTCTACATCTTTTTGGGTACCAGGAAGCTGAGCCCGGGTCTCAAGAAACAGCTTAAAGAGTTCAATGCCTTCCATGAAAAAGGGATGGAGAATCTCTCCCTCTCAGCTGAACTTCCCACACAAGCCCTCGAATCCTATGATGCGACACTTGCAAGGCAGGAGAGGTATATCACCGGAATCAGTGGCTTCCCAGTCTGGAGCAACACAGAAGTGGAATATTTTGCAGATGGCGAGGATTGGCTGCTTGATGTCCTTAAGGAGATCAGGGGAGCCAAGTCCTTCATTTTCCTTGAGTTCTTCGTCCTAGCTGAAGGGGAGGTCTTTTCTGCTTTGGTCACCGAATTGGCTGCCAAGGTACAGCAAGGTGTCCTTGTCCGCCTGATGTTCGATGACGTAGGTTCCATCTCAACCATACCTGCCTACCATGAACGTTACCTCAGAAGCCTGGGCCTCGAAGTGATTCCCTTCAACCCCCTCAGGGCACACTTCAACAGCCGTCTCAACAGCCGCGACCACCGCAAGGTCGTGGTCATAGATGGCAATATCGGGTATACTGGGGGGCTAAACTTTGCTGATGAGTATGCCAATCGTCAGATACGCTTCGGCCATTGGAAGGACACAGGGGTAAAATTGAAAGGTGACGCTGTATGGAATCTCTCCCTGATGTTTCTTCAGAATTGGAGCTTCGCAGCAAAGAAGCCTGTGGACTTTGCCCTTTTCAGACCTACCCTCCAGTACAAGCCCGATGGATTTGTACAACCCTTTGGGGACAACCCCCTGGACAACCATAATGTGGCTGAAAATGCCTATATCCAGATCATCAGCATGGCCAAGAAGTACATCTGGATAACCACACCCTACCTGGTCCTTGACAACGAGATGATCACAGTCCTTAGGATTGCCGCCCAGAGCGGGGTGGATGTACGCATCATCACCCCCAGTATGCCAGACAAGTGGTATGTCTTTGCAGTGACCCGTAACAACTACTACTCGCTCATCGAAGGTGGGGTCAAGATCTTCGAATATACTCCGGGCTTTATCCATGCAAAGATGTGTGTTGCCGATGACAAAATAGCCATCATAGGGACGATCAACATGGACTACCGCTCCTTCTACCTTCACTTTGAGAATGCTGTGCTTTTTTATGGCTCTTCAGTTGTTGAGTCTGTCTCTTCTGATATGGTCAAGATAATGGATGTAAGCCGGAGGATAACCCCGGAACTTCTTGCTATCCGCCCATGGTACGAGAAGATTTTCGGAACCCTGCTCAGGCTGGGTGCACCTCTGCTCTAGGAGTCAACTATGAAATTTCTCAATTATGGATCGGTCAACATTGATCTTGTTTTCACCGTAGACCATGTGGTAAAGCCAGGGGAGACGCTCTCAAGTTCTTCCTTCTTCAGGAGCGCTGGTGGCAAGGGAGCAAATCAGAGTGCCGCCCTGGCAAAGGCAGGGGCTAAGGTCACGCATGCAGGCAAGATTGGCTCGGATGGCCAGTTCTTGGTAGACCTCCTCTCTGGCTACGGGGTTGATACCTCCCTCATTCGCCTCTATGAAGGAGCCACCGGGCAGGCCTTGATCCAGTTGGACAAGCACAAACAGAATGCCATTGTCCTCTTTGGTGGAGGTAATGTGCAGATTAGGAAGGAGGAGATAGATCAAAGTCTCGCCCTGTTCTCTACTGGGGATATGCTTGTCCTGCAGAATGAGATCGTACACACCTCCTACCTCATTGAAGAGGCAAAGAAGCGAGGCCTGCAGGTCTGTCTCAACACCGCACCCTTTGACGAGAAGATTCTAGGCCTTCCCCTCAACCTTGTAGACATACTCGTTGTCAATGAGATCGAGGGTGCCGCCTTGGCAAATTCCGCCAAGGGCTCATCTTTTGGTGAGGTGTTGAATGCCTTGGTGCAAACGTATCCTGCCAGTGAGATAGTGCTGACTGCAGGCAAGGGGGGGGCGTACTACGGGTACAAGGAGACTAGGCTGCACGAACCGATCTATGACCTTCCTGTCGCTGATACCACCGCAGCCGGTGATACCTTCATAGGGTACTTCCTCACTTCACGGTCGCTTGGGCATGATAATCAGAGAGCCTTGCGATATGCCTGCAAGGCATCAGGGCTTGCTGTCTCCCGTCTCGGGGCGATGGGATCGATTCCCCTGGCCAATGAGGTGTTCAGCTGAATATTCAGTTCCCCAGCAACTGCAGGTGGGTCTTGCGGTAGAGTGAGGGGGAGGAGCCTGTAGAGGCCTTGAACCGCTTGGAAAAATGAAACTCAGAGCAGAACTGCAGTTTGGCCGCTATCTCCTTGATGGAAAGGTCCCCACTGGTCAGCATAGCCCTTGCAGCTTCCAACTGCAGGTTTGAGTAGTACTTCATAGGGGTGGTGTTCATCCTCTTCCTGAAGAGACGGACAAAGTATGAGGGATCGAGTCCTACATGGTTTGCTATCTGAGAGAGACTGAGGTTGTCAAATACATGACGTTGCATATGCCTGATGGCCTTCTCAAGGCGCACATGGGAGCCCGTTGTCCGCTCTGATACGCTTCCTGCCAGCAGGTTGTAGAGAAAGCCCAGAAGCTGGTGACAGGCGCTGAGGCGAAGCTCCTCCTTGGTGCTGAGAGCCTTGTCCCGCACCTCCTCAAAGAAGAACCTCCAGTTTGTCCCGATGTGCAAGGGGTGTCTGTTCTCCAGCTTGGTGAACAGGCTCGTTTGTTCCGGGCAGGAGATCAGGGTGGCGTAATAGGTCAGGTTTGCCTCTTCGTCACTTGTTATGCTATGTTTTTTCTCGCCAGAGGTGACAAACAGGGACCCTGGTGCGATGGTGTACCAGTTGCTGCCATTGGTGAAGGTTCCGCTTCCACTGACAAAGTAGTGGATCTCGAACGCACCGTTCTCATGGCTATGAACCCTCTGGTGCCATAACAGCTCTTGCTTTTCATGCATCTGATAGACAAAGACCGCATCAACAATTTCCATAAGTCAATAATACATATGTTTTTCCAATCTTGTCTATGGTTATTTCGTCCGTTGTGCTGGATGCTGAATGTAGTAAGGAGGAATCTGTATGCAAATTGTTGCCGGAATTGATACTGGAACCCAGAGCACCAAAGTGCTTTGCTATGATGCAGACCAGAAGAAAGTGGTGGCAAGTGTCAGCGCCCCCCATGCCATGATAAGTCGCGATGATGGGACACGTGAGCAAGAAGCCATATGGTTCCTAGATGCCATACGCTCGTGCTTTGCCCAGATAGATCCAAACCTACGCAAGCAAATAACTGCAGTTGGGGTATCCGCCCAACAGCACGGCTTTGTGCCGCTGGGAAGCAAGGGTGAAGTCCTCGCCCCGGTCAAGCTGTGGTGTGATACTGCAACCAGCAAGGAGTGTGACATTCTCACCGAACGTCTGGGCGGGGAGGATCGTGTGTTCTCCCTGATAGACAATCAGATTCTAGTCGGATATACCGCACCCAAAGTACTCCATCTTAAGCGCCATAACAAGGAAGCGTATGACAAGCTAGAGCATATCCTTCTCCCCCATGACTATATCAACTTCTATCTGACAGGGCTGTACTCTGCCGAGGCAGGTGATGCCTCCGGAACTGCTTTCTTTGATGTGAAGAATAAGGTATGGAGTGAGGAAGTCCTCTCTGCCATTGATGACAAGAGAAGGCTTCTCTCTACGCTACCTCCCTTGGTCAAGGCAGGTGATGCTTGTGGCAGAGTGACAAGGCAAGCAGCGAAGGAGCTGGGCATACCTGAAGGCATCCCTGTCTCCTCAGGCTGTGGGGATAACATGGCCGCAGCCCTTGGAACCGGATGCGTGAAGCCGGGTTCCCTTACCATGAGTATGGGGACCAGCGGTACGCTCTTTGGGTATAGCACCAGCATAGTGTCGGATAGGAAGGGCCGTCTTGCAGCATTCTGCTCATCTAGCGGGGGATATCTTCCCTTGCTGTGCACGATGAACTGCACCATTACCACAGAGAGCATCCGTTCTCTCTTTGGGTATGATGTGAAGAAGCTCGACGAGCTGGCTCTCGATGCACCCATCGGGTGTGAGGGAGTTACAATGCTTCCGTTCTTCAATGGGGAACGAGTTCCCAATCTGCCCCATGGCAAGGGAGTCCTTGCAGGGTTCGACCTCTCCAACATGAAGGTGGAGAATATTGCTCGAGCCGCCTTGGAAAGCTCCATATATGCGATGAAGGGGGGCCTTGATGCGTTTGGCGAACTTGGATTTGAGCCCAAGCACCTGGTGCTTACCGGTGGAGGGGCAAAGAGTGCAATCTGGAGAAAGATAGCTTCTGATGCTCTTCAGCTTCCCCTTTCGGTCCCCCAGATCGTTGAGAGTGCTGCCTTTGGAGCTGCATTACAGGCCCTGTGGGCAGATAGTTCCCAGAGTATCGAGGAAGTTTCCGCTGAGCATGTGCAGTTTGACGAAGAGAAGGGGTGTGAGCCCAGTGAAGAGAATCGTGAGGGATATGAAAAAGCGTATGAACGCTATCAGGGATATGTACAGGCTATGACACCGCTGTTCAGATAGGAGGAACACTATGGACTATTTTGTAGGTGATAAAGAGTATTTTAAAGGGATAGGGAAGATTGAGTTTGAAGGCAAGAAGAGCAAGAATCCACTAGCCTTCAAGATCTACGATGCAAAGAAGAAGATTGCAGGTAAGACCATGGAGGAGCACCTCAGGTTTGCCACTGCCTACTGGCATAGCTTTTGTGCCGACGGAACCGACCCCTTCGGCAGTTCCACGATGGTACACCCGTTTCACAATGCCGATCCCATGAAGCAGGCTATGGCCAAAGCTGATGCGGCATTCGAGTTCTTCACCAAGATAGGGACCCCGTACTACTGCTTCCATGACGCAGATGCATCCCCAGAGGGGGCGAGTGTAGAGGAGTACGAGTCTAACTTCCAGAAGGTTTCTGATGCTCTGCTCGCCCGACAGAAAGAGACAGGGGTGAAGCTCCTTTGGAACACCGCCAATGTCTTTACCCATCCCAGGTATATGCATGGGGCTGCCACTAACCCTGACTTCTCGGTTGTTGCCCGCGCTGCTGTGCAGGTGAAGGCCTGCCTTGATGTCAACGTCAAGCTTGGTGGGGAGAACTATGTGTTCTGGGGCGGACGCGAGGGGTACATGACTCTGCTGAATACGAACATGAAGCGTGAGCGCGAACATCTGGCCCAGTTCCTGACCATGGCACGTGACTATGGGCGAAGCATTGGGTTCAAGGGATCCTTCCTCATCGAGCCCAAGCCGATGGAGCCAACCAAACACCAATACGACTATGATGCCGCTACAACCATTGCGTTCATCAGGGAGTTTGGTCTGCAGGATGATTTCAAGTGTAACATTGAAGCCAACCATGCAACCTTGGCAGGCCATACCTTCGAGCATGATCTGCAGGTATGCTCTGACAGCGGTATGCTGGGTAGTGTCGATGCCAACCAGGGTGACCCCCAGAACGGTTGGGACACCGATGAGTTCCCTACCAATGTCTATGACACAACCCTTGCCATGCTGGTCATCTTGCGTGGTGGTGGTTTAGGGCATGGGGGCTTGAACTTTGATGCCAAACGCAGAAGAGGCTCCATCGATAATGAAGACCTCTTCCTGGCTCATATCGGTGGTATGGACAGCTTTGCCTTCGGGCTTGAGGTCGCCCACAAGATTATCGAGGACAAGGCCCTCGCTGACTTTGTAGATGAGCGATATGCTTCCTTTGATGATGGTGTCGGGCGAAAGTTCGCCAACGGTAGCATGGATTTCAGCACCCTTGCCCAGTATGGACGCACTGCCTCCATCATGTACAAGAGCGGAAAGCAGGAACAGCTACAGAATCTCTTGAATTCCTATATCTTGGGTTAGGCTCCCAACAGGGGGACGAGCAGGATATAGCAGATTGTGCTGATCAAAACGGTGACTGACGAAGTGAAAGATGACAACTTTCCTTTGTCAGTGCATTGTTGTGTGTAAGCAGTCGAAACAGTTGCAACCGGTGCGAAAAATAGCAGTATGAGTGTGACCTTGACCATGGATGAGAAGCTGGTAAGTGTCCATAAGAGGACAGAGAATGCGATGGCAACCAGATAGCGTATGCTGATCACCTTCAAAGCCTGCTTCATCCAACCCTTCTCAAAATGCATGTCAAGTGTGATACCTATCATCAGCATCGCCACGATGGGGTTGGCCTTGCCTATGGCTGTCACCCATTCGGTAAGGAAAGCCGGTAGCCTGAGGCCTGACAGCGAGAGCACTATCATGATCAGGTAGGTGAGAAACGGTACTGACCGGAACAGCTTCTTCAGGATGTCCCTGACACTTGGTCGCTGGCTGGTTGCCACAGAACTTCCCACAGAGTAGACAAAGCCTGTAGTCATCAGGGCATTGCCCAGGTCAAAGAGCGATGCAACCACCAGGCCCGGCCCCCCATAGAGGGCCTGCACAAACGGAAAGGAGAAATTGCCAATGTTGTAGGTCGGGGTGTTGAAGAGGGCATAGCCCTGCATCCCCTTTGACTCCTTGCGCATTACCAGGTAGGCAAGACCCATCAGGGTGGCATTGATGGCAATTCCCAGAAGAATCAGCAGGAACAGGGAAGGGACCAGCTCAAAGGATTGGAAGCCTGCTATGATGGCAGCAGGAAGGGTTATGTTCATGACAATCTGAGAGAGTACATGCCCATCTTTCTCAGAGAACATCCCTAGACGCTTGAGCAGGTTTGCCAGGAGTATGATAAAGAGGAAGAGCAGGGGTTGTGAGAGGGTGTTTGGCATACTTTGAGGTCCCTTTTTTCTTGGAGGATGAAGAGAGGAGGGTAAGAGCAACGCCTGTCCTATAGCCTATCATCGCAGGTAGGCTACCTGTGAGGATGTGAGGACCAAGTCAGCGCCTCCGAGGGTTTCTGTTATCTGGGAGACCTTGCTTGAGCCTGCAATGGCTATGGTTGGGTTCTTCTGGCTGGTGAGGTAGGCCATGCACAGAGCTGCTGGGGTGACTTCCAGCTCTTCTGCAAGGGCTTTGCAACGGGGCACGATGGCAAGGTTTATCTCTGTGAGGAAGCGTTCTCGGGCCCGTTGGCTCAAGCTTTCGCCCTTACCTTCGATCAGCTTTGAGAAGAGGCCCTTGGCCTGTGAGGCAAAGGCCATGACTGGGAAGTTGTACTTCTCATACCAGGCTCTCTCAGTTTCATTCATGCAGACAAGGGTATCGTCCCCCCAGGTATCAGGTGTGCAGTGGGCGAGACTCCACTGGACCTCGCTGATGGCAAATTCACTTTTGTTGTTCTTTTTTGCCCACACGTTTGCCTCTTCAATGCGTTTGGTCGTCCAGTTGGATGCCCCAAGGTGCTTGACGAGCCCTTTGTCTACAAGAGTACTTCCCATATCTATGATCTCATCGGCCCCCATACTCGGGTCGTCCCGATGGAAGAACCAGATGTCTACGCTGTCACACTGCAACTGGTCCAGGCTTCGCTGGATATCGCCCATCATATCCTTATAGGTGATCCTGCCCCGGTTCATGTCTTCCTTGTAGGGATGACAGCCTTTTGTAGCGACCACCATCTGGTTGCGATTCCTGTTCGACCGTAGCCACGTGCCAAGGACCTGTTCGCTGGTAGAGGGGCCTCCCTCTGTATCCTGTCCATAGATATGGGCAGTGTCAAGGAGGTTCCCTCCCTGGTCGAAAAACACATCCAGCTGTGCCAGGGCTGTCTTTTCTGGAATTGCTGCGCCGTA
>DMAO01000225.1 GCA_003446545.1 Sphaerochaeta sp. | reverse complement strand
AGATGTTTGACATCCCCAAGCTATTTCTTCTGGGAGGCCCTGACAATGCGACCCTGACTACCAGCTTGTTCATATACAATCAGGCATTCAGCGGCAGTTACCTGTATAACCGAGCTGCAGCGGCAAGTCTCATCATGTTCCTGATCATTGTGGTGCTCTCCTCTATTCTTTTCTATCTCTTGAGGGACCGCGACGAAATACTAAAACGAAAACAAATCCGCGCACTAATAAAAGCCGCAAAGATGGAGGGGAAACGATGAGTAAAAGCCTAAAAGGTTCTCGAAACCTAAGCAAGTCCATCATATATGTTGTCTGTATCTTCCTTGCTATCCTCAGTATTTTTCCCTTCTGGGTCATGTTTATGAATGCAACGCGGGGAACCTTTGAAATCCAGCAGAATTCTATTGGTCTTCTTCCCTCAACGCATCTGCTGGACAATTTCAAGATTCTTTCCGGCAAGAGCTTCAATGCCAAAACTGGGTTTATCAACTCCATGATAGTTTCTGGTGGAGCAACGCTGTGCGCTGTCTATTTCTCCTCTTTGACTGCCTATGCCTTGGTAGCCTACAGCTGGAAAATGCGACAACCCTTCTTCACCTTCATCATGGCGGTGCTGATGATCCCAGCCCAGGTTTCAAGCATTGGATTCTATCAGTTTATGTACCAAATTAATCTGACGAACAGCTTCATCCCACTCATTTTACCGGCTATAGCCACACCGGCGATGGTATTCTTCATGCGTCAGTACCTTTTGGGCAACCTTTCGCTCGATATCATCGATTCGGCAAGAATAGATGGGGCAGGGGAGTTTTATACCTTCAATTCCATTGTATTGCCCATCATGAAGGCAGCTGTTGCAACGCAGGCTATCTTTACCTTTGTGCTGAGCTGGAACAACCTGTTCCTCCCTCTGATCTTGCTGACCGACAAGGACAAATACACCATGCCGATAATGGTAAGCCTGCTCAGGGGCGATATCTACAAGACCGAGT
Source organism: Sphaerochaeta sp. (assembly GCA_003446545.1). GTDB lineage: Bacteria > Spirochaetota > Spirochaetia > Sphaerochaetales > Sphaerochaetaceae > Sphaerochaeta. Next base: position 7,075 of record DMAO01000225.1, on the reverse strand, counting down.
ACGGATCTGTCTACCTTGGGCTGACGCTCACTGTCCTACCGTTGTTTGTCATATATTTCATGCTTTCCAGATATATCATTGCAGGTGTTTCCCTGGGAGCCGTCAAGGAGTAGCGCCGTGCTATTTCAGGTTTGGAGAAATGAGGGCATGGTGGGTCTGGTTGTTCATACGCGCAGTCCAGGAATAAAACCTGCGTAAAGTGTGTTGGGGAAAAGGAGTTGGTTAATGATGGAACAGGCTTTAGAGCTTATACATATGATGACCTTGGAAGAGAAGGCAGCACAGCTTTGTTCTGCCTGGTTGGAAATAGAAGAGGATGGAAGCTTTTCGGTCAAGCAAACCTCCTTCTCTGATGAGTGCCCCCACCTTGATAGGAAGTCGGTCCTTGGCCTGGGGATAGGTCAGCTGACCCGCCCCTTCGGGACCCAGGCAAAAGACCCTCAATCTGTTGCGAAAGGCGTCAATGAGATACAGAGATATCTGATACACAATACACGCCTTGGCATTCCTGCCATGTTGCATGAGGAGTGTCTGACTGGGGCGATGGTGGTCGGAGCCACTATTTTTCCCTCAAGCCTCAATAGTGCATCTTCGTGGGACATTGACTTGGTAAAGCGTATAGGGATGGCCATTGGGAAGCAGCTATCCTCTTTGGGTGTGCACCAAGGCCTGGCTCCGGTACTCGATGTTGCCAGGGATGCCCGGTGGGGACGGACAGAAGAGACCTTTGGGGAAGATCCCTATCTTGTCGGGAGCATGGGTATTGCCTATGTGCAGGGTATGCAGGGGAAAAAGCGCATGCCGATAGCCACTCTCAAGCATTTCCTGGGACACTCCTATAGTGAGGGGGGGCGAAACCATGCCCCTGTCCATATGGGGATGAGAGAGATGCACAACACCTTTGCCCTGCCTTTTGAGATGGTGGTGAAAGCAGCCCTTCCCGGGTCGGTCATGCCTGCCTATCATGATATCGATGGGATGCCCTGCTCTGGCTCCTATAGCCTGCTCACTGACCTGTTGCAGAAGAAGTGGGGTTTTGACGGCCTGGTGGTAGCCGACTATGAGGCTCCCGCCCAGTTGCATAACGATCATAGGGTTGCACCCGACCTTGCCCATGCTGCAGCCATGGCGTTGCATGCCGGCCTCAATCTTGAATTGCCAAGTGGTACCACCTTCAGGCAGGGCCTGGTGCAAGCCGTACAGAGGGGTCTGCTCTCTCTGGACGATTTGGACGGTGCAGTATTGAAGATCCTTAGGGAGAAATTCAGGCAGGGGCTTTTCGAGAATCCCTACATCGATACAGGGTCCATCAATCTCAACAGCCAGGAAAACCATGACCTTGCGCTTGAGGCGGCGACAAAATCCCTGGTGCTTCTCAAGAATGAGGGGATGCTTCCCCTCTCCACAGGTACAAAAGTGGCGGTCATAGGTCCTCTTGCCGACCATCCGTCTGCAATGTATAACGGCTATTCGGCACCCATACACTTGCAAGGTGCTAAAGGCAATGTATCTACCTCCCCAGCAGAGGCAAAGACTATCAGGGTTGCGATTGAGCAGGCCTTCCCATCGACAAGGATCTTGTACGAGCCTGGGTGCATGCTGTATGAGTCCAAGGTGGAACAGGCTATCTTTTTCCCCGGGGATGTCACCCTAGGGGATACGCAGCCGAAGCACAAGCTCAGTGAGAATACCAGTCGCATCAGAGACGCTGTCAGGGCCGCCAAAAAGGCAGATGCAGTTGTGCTGGTAGTGGGGGACTTGGTTGGTCTTTTCCAACAGGGAACTGTGGGTGAGGGCTCTGATGTCTCTTCGCTAACACTGCCAGGGGTACAACAGCAGCTTGTCGATGCTATTCTTGACACCGGTAAACCGGTAGCCTTGGTATTGGTAAGTGGGCGCCCCTACGACCTCAGGAATGCCAGTGTGAAGGCTTCGGCCATCCTCTCTGCATGGTTGCCGGGAGAAGGGGGAGGAGAGGCTATAGCCAACGTACTGTTCGGTAAGGCAAATCCAAGTGGAAAGACCCCACTTTCCTTTCCCCTGTGTGCAGGCTCCCTGCCCTATGCCTACAACCATACACCGAAGGCCAAAGGCCTCCCAAGGCAACGGGAGTTCGGTTTCCTGTATCCCTTTGGGCATGGCTTGAGCTATACAAATTTCTCCTATGATGACTTTTCAGCCGATACTGATCAGATTACCTCAGAGGGTACAGTCAACATTGCTGTGACCATTACAAATACAGGAATGCTTGCAGGTGAAGAGATAGTGCAACTGTACGTACATGATGTGTTTGCCTCAATAGTCAGGCCTGTGAAGGAGTTGAAGGGCTTTGCGCGGGTTTCCTTGCAGAGGGGAGAAGCGAGCAGGGTAACCTTTGCACTCAGTGCCGAAATGCTTTCGTTTGTCTCTGATGGGGAACATAGGGTAGTGGAGCCAGGAGAGTTTGAAATCATGGTCGGAAAGTCTTCAGAGGATATACTCTGGCGCCATGAGATTTCAGTGACAGGGGAAGGGCGTACCTTGGACAAGATATGGAAGTTCGTAACCCCTGTCCATATGCGCCGTCTGTAGGAACAAAGGTGAGGTGGCCTCTCATGCAATGCCTGTCAGTTGACAGACAGAGAATCAGATAGTACCTTTTTGTTATTACACGCTAACAGAAAGGTATGATCGGGCTAGCTTGAAAGGAAAATATAGTATGAAACTAGTACTCTTACGACATGGCGAAAGCCTATGGAACCAAAAGAATCTCTTTACCGGATGGACTGATGTGGACCTCTCTGAAGGTGGTCTGGTTGAAGCATCCAATGCAGGGGAGCTCCTCCTGTCTGAAGGGTATGACTTTGACCTCTGCTATACCTCCTTTCTGAAGCGCTCTGTCCATACCCTCAATCTTGTGCTGGAGAAGATGGACCGTCAGTGGTTACCTGTCATCAAGAGTTGGGAACTCAATGAGAGGCACTATGGTTCATTGCAGGGCCTGAACAAGAGTGAGACAGCAGACAAGTTTGGTGAAGAGCAGGTACATGTCTGGAGACGTTCCTTCGACGTACCTCCACCCTCCCTGGACCTCTCTGACCAGAGGAACCCTGCCCTGCAGGATATCTATAGGAAGGTGGATTCCAGTCATCTGCCTCTCACTGAGAGCCTCAAGGATACTATTGCCCGAACAGTTCCCTACTTTGAAGAAGAAATTAAGCCAAAGATGCTCGAGGGTGAAAGGGTGCTCATTGTAGCCCATGGCAACTCGCTGCGGGCTTTGATGATGTACTTTGAAGACTTGAGTCCTGAGGAGATAACCAAGATCAATATTCCAACCGGCATTCCGCTTGTCTATGAGTTTGACGAGGATTTCAAGGTCCTCAGCAAGCAGTATCTTGGTGATGCGGATGCCATAGATGCGAAGATGAAAAAAGTCAGCGACCAGGGGAAAAGCAAGAAGTAGTCTGCCAGAGGAGGTTCCTTCTGAAAAGGGGTAGGCACGTATACACGTATGAAGTGCCATACCTTGGGGTACATATGGGTGAAATGAAGGGAGTATCCCTTTTCTTTCCTGATTTTTTGATAAGAAATGCGCCAAGGTGATGGTTCCGACTTCTCTAGATGGGTTTTCTTTCTTGCATTTACCTCGGTAAATCTTCATACTACATCCTTGAATATGCATACTAACCGAAAAACCAGTCTAATAATGCTTTTTACAGGCAGCATCCTCCTTGTTGCCTTGCTTGGCTCTTGTGCCAAGAAGCAAGCTGAACCCCAGTCAGAATCATTTTTCATGTTGGGAACAGTCTGCAAGGTGACCATCTATGACAATCCCACACCAGAAGCCTTTTCTGCAAGCTTCGCCCGTCTGAAGGAGATTGAGGACAGGATGAGCCTGCGCAACCAGAAGAGTGAAGTCTCTGAGGTCAACCGGTATGCTGGGATCAGACCTGTCGTAGTTTCAGAGGATACGTTTGCAGTCATCAAAAAAGCCCTGGAGATAGCGCACCTGAGTAAGGGTGCTTTCGACCCCACTGTAGGGCCATTGGTCCAGGCTTGGGATATTGGGGGTGAAAATCCCCGCAACCCCCCCCAGGACGAGATAGATTCCCTCTTGCCACTTATCGGCTATGATCGTGTCATCCTCGATGCACAGGCCTCCTCTGTATTCCTGAAGGATGAGAAGATGGTCCTTGATCTCGGTGGCATTGCCAAAGGATATGCAGCGGATGAGGTGGCTAGGATTCTCCATGAGCATGGGGTAGAGCATGCCATAGTCAACCTCGGAGGCAATGTGCTGACCCTTGGGGCCAAAACCAATGGCAACCCTTGGAAGATTGGGATACAGGATCCTGAAGCCCTTCGTGGTGAGTATGTCATGATCCTCTCCCTCACGGGCCAGACCCTTGTCACTTCAGGACCGTATGAACGGTTCCTTGAGCTCGATGGCGAGGTATACCATCATATCCTTGATACAGAGACCGGTTACCCTGTCAAGAGCGACTATACCAGTGTCAGCATCATCACCAAGAACTCCCTGCTTGCCGATGCCCTCTCGACTTCCCTCTATGCCCTTGGATATGAGGATGGGATGGCTCTGATCAATACCCTTGAGGATGTCGAGGCCGTTTTCATGACCAGGGAAAAGAGAATTCTTCTCTCAGAAGGTCTCAAACAGGGTAATGTACAGTATTCGGTTACCGATTCATCCTATTCGGTGGCTCCTTAACTCCTAGGTTGACCATCCGAGTGTCTGCTTCTCTCCTCAGAAAAACTCGCAGTAATCCTACAATAGGCCCCATACCCTTTATACCAGATTGCTGTACTGCATCCTTACGATATATTGCACTTCTGCTGATGATGTATATCAGATAATGTTGTGAATATATTCCTCTTTGCAAAGATTGCTTATGGAACAAAAGAGGGATATGCTTGGTATGGTGGGTTTTGCTTCTGTGCCTTTTTTTAGAGTATTACGCTAAACCTAAGATTTTTGGAATTATATTTCAATATCTATAATTAATATCAAAAAATTAATCATATGAGCAATAACCACTTGAAAAATTCATGAATAAAGTAGAATATAGACTCAAAATTAAAGATACAATCAATTATATCATTTGGAGGATAGGATGGCAGATACCCCACTGGGAATTTCCTGGATCATGAAGGACCATACGGTCAAGAATATTGACCTTGCAACCAAGCTCTTTTCAATGAAAGACGCTCTGACAGCCCGTCGCTTTCACAAGCAGATTCCGGGTTACAGGATGAGTGCCCTACAAGGCCTTCCCAACCTTGCCTCCATGTTTGGCGTAGGGGGAATCTGGGTAAAGGACGAGTCAAGCCGCCTGCAGCTTAACAGCTTTAAGGTACTTGGAGGCTCTTTCGCCCTGTACCGCTATCTGCAGAAGATGCTTGGCATTCTCGGTGAGGACACTCCTTTCGCCTACCTTGCCTCCGATGAAGTGAAGGAAAAGGTCGGCAATATCATATTTGCAAGTGCCACTGACGGAAACCATGGTCGTGGTATTGCATGGGCAGCAAAGAAACTTGGGTTCACGTGTGTCATCTATGTGCATTCAGAGACCAGCGTCAGAAGAATCGATGCTATCAAGAGCAATGGCGCAAAGGTTGTCATCGTTGATGGAAACTATGATGACGCAGTGCGTCAGGTGGCAATCGATGCGAAGATCAATGGGTGGACAATCATCAGTGACACCAGCTGGGACAACTATACCGAGATTCCGACTTGGATAATGCAGGGGTACCTGACCATGCTTACCGAGGCTCAGGAGCAGTTCGGTGGTGTTGGTCTTGTCAAACCCACTCACATCTTCATCCAAGCCGGAGTAGGAGCCTTGGCAGCTTCTGTAATAGGGTTTTATCATGCCCTATTCGGTCAGGATGCACCTACATGCATCGTGGTCGAACCAGACCAGGCTGACTGCCTCTATCAGAGTGCCCTAGCTAATGATGGCGAGCCCCACTCAGTGAAGGGGGATCTTGATACTATCATGGCAGGCCTTTCCTGCGGCGATCCTTCTCCCATTGCATGGGAAATCCTCAAGGAGAATGCCGATTGTTTCATGAAGGTGCCTGACTTCATCGCAGCTAAGGGTATGCGTGTGTATGCAACCCCCCTTAACGGAGACCCGTTTGTCCTTAGTGGTGAGAGTGGGGCGGTGACCCTCGGTACTTTTGCCTCTATCATGCAGTACTCGGAACTGGAGGAGTTGAGAAAAGCCTTGAATCTCAATGAGGACAGTCAGGTACTGTTTGTCAATACTGAAGGCAATACAGACCCTGTACACTTCCGCCAGATTATCTGGGAAGGTGCAAACCCTGTTCCCCAGCAGTATTGGATCAACCGCTAGGGAAGAGGCCAAATGGTCAATAATCTATCTGAACGTACTTAAAAAGGAAAAGAGCTGTTTCTTGGCCTGATCTTTGCATCAGACTTTTGAAACAGCCCCTTTTTTCTATGATAGGGATTTAGGATTTGAAGTCCTTTCCCTAGAAGCTGTACAGTACCCCTACCGAAGTTGTCAGAAGACTAAACATCGTATACAGCATGGGATCGAAATCAACCGCATCGGAACTGTCACCTCCAATATCACCGATTAATACACCAAAGATCATGACAGGCATATTGATGGTGAGGAACAGGGCATAGTTCTTATTGGGTATCCAATACTCACCCTTGAGTACCGGACCGACCAGGCCTCCAGCAACAGAGCCGAAATCAGTAAGGACAATACCGCCAAGGCCAAGCTTGAGGTCAAAGTTCTCTCCCTTAGGGAAGGCTGTCGAGACATCAAAGGAAAAGGTAGCAACCTTCGGGAAAGCATCTTGTCCTGCTCCCTCATTATTGGCTGCCCTGAAGGCATTATACCCAAGGGGATAGTTGATGCCAGCATTCAGGTAGATCGGTCCTACTCCTATATCGACGACCACCCCTGTTGTGGCAAAGCCAGCCTGGAACCCTACTGCAATATTGTTGTCCCGTGCAGGGAGGGATGAGATGCCAAGAAGCAGTATCAGAAAGAAAATCGTTACAGTTAATCTTTCTTTTTTCATGGCTTACCTTCCT
>DMAO01000022.1 GCA_003446545.1 Sphaerochaeta sp. | reverse complement strand
GCCAGGGCTGTACCCATGCTGAAGGCCAGACCCCCGATCGAGGGGGTACCCCTCTTACCGCTCTGGGTGCTTTCCAGTTCGGGCTTGATGGCAACCTTGATAATCGGGGCGTATCTGATGAAGCCAAGAGAGATGAGAATTGTTATGCTGAAAGCCAGAGCCATCTCTAGGAACATCATCCTCTCCCCTTAGCCCACCTGACTCAGGGCGGGTATCAACCGCTCCATCGCCACGCTTCTTGAAGCCTTGAGAAGAAAAAGATCCCCTTTTCGGCTAGCATTGACCACATGATTTTCCAATTCGCAAAAATCTTCAGTATAGAAGAGAGGGGGTGCATATCCACCTTTCTTCAACAGGTCATAGGCGCCCTTCAGCTCCTTCCCATACAGGTAGGCAGAGCCCATCGGGGAGGCATAGAGCTGTCTGGCAACCAGATTATGGGCCTTTCGGCTCTCAGTGCCCAGTTCCTTCATGGGACCGAGGACGATTTTCTTATCGCCCTTCCACGCAAGGGCCTTGAGGTAGTCCAGAATGGAGGAGGTGGAGTCAGGACTTGCATTATAGGAGTCGTCTATGATGGTGACCCCACTCTTATGCACATAGGAACGCCCTTGCATAGGGCGAAAGCCTTCAAGCCCTTCTGCGATATTCTTTCTCGTGGCACCAAGGGCAAGGCTCACCTGTATGGCACCCATCACATCACGGATCAGGTGACGCCCGACACAAGAGACATGGAAGCGCTCCCCTTCAAAGGTGAGGTCCCATCCGTCGATACCCCTGTCCACTGCCTGCATATCGCTGATACCATACTGTTTCAGGGTGAGGTTCGATCTCTTTTCCAAGATGGGGGTATAGGGACAATCATCAGAGACAAAGCCCAGCTGCATCCCCGGATGAAAGAGCTTGCCTTTCTCTGCAAGAATTGTTGAGCGACTGGTAAATCTCTCAAGGTGTGAGATGCCTATGTTGGTCAACAGGCCTATGTCAGGCTTGAGCATATCCACCATCCTGTCCATTTCCCCCACATGGTCGATGCCCATCTCGAAAATTCCGTACTTGGTATCGTCCTCCAACTGCAGGATGCTCAAGGGTAGGCCTATCTCACTGTTTAGGTTACCCGGAGTCTTGACTGTCTCCCCCAGTGTCTGGGTAATGGAAGCAAGTGCTTCCTTGGTGGTGCTTTTGCCACAGCTGCCGGTTATGCCGACATTGGTGACCTGAGTGTGCATCTTACGGTATTCGCGTGCAAGGTTCTGGAGTGCTTTCAGTGGATCTTGGACAAGGATGAGAGCACACGGGTAAGGCCGAAGCATTGCAAGGGCGCGCTCCTTTTCCGAGGCGGGGGCCACAACGGCACCACAGCCATGTCTAGCCGCATCCCCGACGTACACGATGCCATGCTCTTTTGTACCCCCGAGTGCAAAAAAGAGCGAATTGGCCGAACATTTCCTGGAGTCTATCTGAACGTCTTCAACAATGCAGTCTGAGGGGCGCACGACAAGGCCACCACACATGGCGGCGACCTTTGCAAGCACAAAGCGTTTGTTGGAAAAGCCCCCAATGTTTGCCATCAGATCCTCCTACCTACCATGACCAGCGAATCGGCATCGATCTGCTGTAAGAATATGTCCTCCCTCCAAGCCCCTTGAGCAAGAGCCTCGGGCATCGTCTTTTGTGCAATCTGGGAACGAAGAAGCCTCTGTTGCTCCTCTAGGTGCTTCAGCGATGAGGAGAGGGCCCGGTACTCGACTTCCAGAGCCCTGTTCACTGCACTTTGCCAGACAGGGACGAGCATGCTGACCATGATGGCAAGCACCATGAACATAATGGCGGCCTGTTTCATCCGTACCACTGTATGGGTTTGTCTTTTCCTTACGTGTTCTCGATCAGAGGTATACCAATCATGTTCCATACCAGAGCCTCCAATTACTATAGCTTCTCGATAATCCTCAACTTTGCACTGCGGCTAGGAGGATTCTCCGAACTCTCTGCGTCTGTCGGTACCAGCGGTTTTTTTGTAAGGATCCTGATTGTAGGGTTATCACCCTCACCCAAGCCCTTGAAAAGCCACTTCACCCTACGGTCTTCCAACGAGTGGAAGCTGATAACCGCCAGCCTTCCCCCACTTCGAAGTGCGTCTATAGCCCCCTTGATAGCAGGTTCTATCCTATCCAGTTCCCTGTTGACCTCAATGCGGATCGCCTGGAACGAACGGGTTGCAGGGTGGATTCTTCCATAGCGGTACCCTGAAGGGACTGCCTTGTAGATGATGGAGGCAAGCTCGTCGCTTTGCGTTATCTTGCCCAGCTTGCGCTTCTCCACGATCGAGCGAGCGATCCTGCGTGAATATCGTTCTTCCCCGAACTGGAAGATGACATTTGCCAACTTCTCTTCAGGGTAGCCGTTCACCACATCGAGAGCGCTGATGGGGGCATCCTTGTCAAGACGCATATCCAACAGCTCTCCACGCTTGAAGGAGAAACCCCGTTCTGCCTCCTCATAATGAAAGGAGGAGATGCCCAAGTCAAAAAGTACAAGATCGAGCTGTGGCCCGTCGTACTCTGCAAAAAACTCATCAAACCAGATGTTTCGGGGTGTAAAGCGGGGGCCGAATTCCTTCATGCGCTCCATTGCCTTAGTCAGGATGACGGCATCCCTATCCAGACCGGTAACGTGCAGATTAGGATAGGTGGATAGGAAGAGATGGGTATGCCCGCCTTCCCCACAGGTGCAGTCGACCATGTAGGCTTCCCCCCCCGAGGGGGGGGTGAGATACTCAAGAATCTCCTGTCTCATTACCGGATAGTGCACATACTCCATCAAACTTTCTCCCTGATCATGTCACTGAGCGACTGGGCTGCATCAAGGAAATCAGGATTGCTTAACTCCATGTAGTGCTCGTACTCATCCTTGTTCCACAGCTCCAGATAGTTTCCCGTCCCAAGCAGCACACTCTCTTCACGTACCAAAAGACGCACGCTTTCACGAAGTTTGGGAGGGATGTTGATCCTCCCCACCTTGTCTATCTCGCACAGCTGTGCAGGCGCTATCATGCCACGCTGCAGGTTTCGCATCTTGCGGTCGAACATGGCACCCGGGCCGTCGACGATCATATGTTTCAACTCTTCAAATTGTGAGGGGAGCATGAGCCATAGGCAGTTTTCCAATCCTCTGGTCACGTACAGTGCATCTCCTTCGAGGGCGCTGCGAAGTCGTGAAGGGATAAGGATCCGACCTTTGTCATCTATGGTGTTGTAAAATTCACCAGTCAACATCTCCCAAACTCCTTACAAAATAGGCACAATTTGGGATTTTTTCCCACCTTGTTCCATTAATGTACACTTCTTACCACCACAATACAACCTTCATTCAGTGCTAATTTGTGCTATGATGGGAACATAGTGGCAAATACTGCTTAACAGGTGTAGACCTTTTGTCTTGTTTTTTTATATTTTGCCAGAAACAAAAAAATCCCCTCCTGAAAAAGGAAGGGGATCGCCAGGCATCAGAGCAACTTCTTATCTGTTGGGATTGAAGATGTTGTAATCGATATCCGGGAAGAGAATGTCACGCTTCTC
>DMAO01000121.1 GCA_003446545.1 Sphaerochaeta sp. | reverse complement strand
TCAGCTTCCTCAAGACACTTACCCCCTACCCCGGCCAAGGCTTTTCCAGCGGACCTCAACTCTATGTCACCCCAGACATCTCAATCCGGAAGGTGGAAGGGGAACTGATCCTGCGCATGAACAATTCCTCCCTACCTGATCTCACAATAAACAGAGAATTTGAAGCATTTTGCTTGGAGAAGATACCCAAGGAGACACAAACCTACATTCAGGACCAGCTCAAAAGAGCAAACACCCTTATGTTTCAGGTTCAGCTTCGCAACCAGACCCTGTACAAAGTGGGACAGGTGCTTGCTGAAAAACAGAGGGAGTTCTTTCTCTCAGGACCACAGTTCATCCAACCTCTGACCCAGAAAAGCGTTGCCGACCAGATTGGAGTCCACGAGACAACGGTAAGCCGAATATCCACTGCAAAATGGATAGACACCGACTGGGGTATAATCCCGATCAAGAGGCTGTTCAGCAGTGCAGTAGGCGATGAGGGAGAACAGGTTTCCAAGCATGCTGCCAAGGAAATCATCCGCCAGATACTCGAAGAGCATCAGGGCAAGAAAGCCCTATCGGACCAGAAGATCTCGGACCTGTTGAAGGAGCGTGGCCTCTCAGTGGCGAGAAGGACTGTGGCCAAATATCGCAATGAACTGCACATCGACCCCTCCTTTATCAGGGGAACAAACTGATCGGAGGGCTTTGATGCAATGAAGGGGCACTTTCGTGCCCCTTCAGAAGTATTACAATTTCAGTGTGATCAATGCTCCTTTATCTTGCCCTTTTCCTTTCTGGCTACTGCTTCAATCTTGTCCACCAGCATCTCGATGCCTTCATACAACTCATAACAGTCATACCCAACCATCTTGAACGTGCCCCAGGAAAAGTGAATCTTCGCATCCAAGTGAAAACCTTGCCCTTCAGTCTCTCTGGTCATGACAATGTCCAGATCATGAAGGTAATCTTCGGCGAACTGCAACTTCTGCAATTTCTTGTCCAAAAACTCTCTGGTCTCGTCACTAGGATTGTAACGGATGCCTCTTACTGTCAAATTCATAAGCCCTCCTTTGACTAAGATCCTATCTCAAAGATAAGGCTTCCCAAGCGATACGTCAATGGACAATTATTCCCTGAAAGCTACATTAGCGCTTATCCTTGGGTACATTCTCTTGTTGTACATAAGGATACTATGACAAAATTTGCATGAGCAAAGACAAACCAGGGGTTGCAGAACAAAAGTAACAACTGTATAGTACAACAAGATAGGGAGATTCTCTCCCCCAAGGAGATTATGATGTCGGAATTTACGATTCTTGACCTTCTTGACCTTGACCTGAAGGAACACAACCATCTCAGCCTGATATGCATTGCAGGTAGGACAGGTCTTTCCAAGAAAATCACCACCAGCAAGATAAGTCGTCCTGGTCTTCCCCTCAGCGGTTTCTTTGAGGAGTTCAGCAACAACAGCATCCAGGTCTTCGGGCGTGGAGAGCAGGCGTACCTGCAGAAGCTGGAGGATGAACATAACCTTGCAAGCATTGAGCGACTATTCAAATACGACATACCCTGTTGCGTATTCTGTGACGGCGCTGATCCAAGTCCCCGCTTTACCGTCCTTGCTGAAGAGACAGGGACAGCAATCCTTAAGACTGACCTTCTCTCATCTGACTTCTCCCGTAGGCTTTATCAGACTCTTGATGAGGTATTCGCACCCACCCAGACCATCCATGGGGTACTTGTGGAGGTCTATGGCATCGGGGTGCTCATCACCGGGGAAAGCGGGGTCGGCAAGAGTGAGACAGCCTTGGAACTTATCGAGCGGGGGCACCGCCTCATAAGTGATGATACAGTGCGACTGAGGAACATCAGCGACAACTTCATCGTAGGCATGGGGGAAAACCCCCTGCTTGCCCACCATATGGAGATACGGGGCCTTGGCATCCTCAACTTGGCAAACCTCTTCGGCGTCGGAGCCATACGGGACCGTAAGCAAGTCCAGCTCTCAGTCAAGCTTGAGCAGTGGGATGCGAAGAAGAACTACGACCGTGTGGGTGAAGGATCTTTACATGATACCTTCCTTGGCATTGATATCCCGATGGTCATCATCCCCGTCAAACCCGGACGCAACATCCCTGTCATCATAGAGACTGCCGCCAGAAATGAGCGGTTGAAAAAGTTAGGATACTATTCTGCTAAAGAGTTCGATCAGAGCGTACTCAAATGGTTGGAGAGCGAATCTGCTAGGAACATGTATAGCTTCAATGAGGAGACGCACTGATGGTCACACGAGAGATTAAGGTTTGCAACAGGGCAGGCATCCATGCACGCCCTGCTGCGAATATCGTGAAAATCGCTAACAAGTTCGATAGCGAGCTCTTTCTGGAAAAGGGCACCATGAAGATCAACGGGAAATCCATCATGGGAATCATCACCTTGGGCGCTACCTACCAGAGCTCCCTTACCATGATATGCGAAGGGCCTGAAGAAGAGTCGATGGCCGACGCCATCGAGAAATTGTTTCAGAACCGATTCGAGGAGTAACAGATGCATAATTTGACCGACAGACAGAAGGATGTAGCACTCTTCATCAGCAAATTTATCCGGAAGAACAACTATGCTCCCTCTGTTCGTGACGTCGCCGAGAACTTCAAGTTTTCTGTGAAGGCGGCACACGACCACATCAAAGCCCTTGAGACGAAGAATGTCATCAGAACCACCGATGGAATATCCCGTTCCATCGAAATCATCGGGGAGGAGTACATCCCCCGTGAAGAGATGATCAGCATCCCTGTGCTGGGTACAATCGCAGCAGGGGTTCCCCTGATGAGCGAAGAGAATACAGAATACCTATTGAACCTCCCCATCTCGATGATCAGCAATACCCACAACACCTATTTTGCCCTCAAGATTCGTGGAGAGAGCATGATTGAGGCAGGAATCTTCGACGGTGACATCGCCATCCTCAGAAAGTGCGAGACAGCCAATACCGGCGATATCATAGCGGCCTCCGTAGGAGAGGAAGAGCCTGGGATCACACTCAAGGGCTACTACCCTTCAAATGGGAATATTGAACTGCGTCCTGCAAACTCAGCCCTTGGCTCCATTATCACGCGTGAGTGCCGAATCCATGGCAAGCTGCACCTGCTGATAAGGAACTACGCATGAGAGTGCCTGTCCACCTCCTACTCGGCCCTGAGACCGGCGATAAGGAGCTGTTGCTCAAACAGATCCGAGACGCTCTCAAAAAAGAGACAGGCAGTGATTTGGAGATGCATCGGTTCTACCCCTTTGAAACCGAGAAAGGGGAGATTTTTATAGCACTGAACAACAACTCCCTCTTCTCTGAGCATCGCATGGTCATCCTAAGCCAAGCTGATGGCCTCAATGCCTCCATGGTAGAAGCCCTGGTCGAGTATATCGCACACCCTAGCGATACTGCGACGCTGGTCATCATCTCCAGCGAACTCTACCTGCCGGCCAAGCTTATGAAGGCCGTCCCCAAAGAAAACACCAAGACCTTTTATGAGCTTTTCGAGAATCAGAAATACGGATGGGTACAGAACTTTTTCCAGAAATATGGGCTTACCATCACCCCCGATGCAATAAACCTGTTGCTCTCGATGGTCGAGAACAATACCCAGGAGCTCCGTACCATCTCCAGCCAACTCACCCTCTTCTGGAAAACGGGGAACCAGGGGGGGGCGATAACCGAAGACGACATCCAGACCTACATCCAACACAGCAGGCAGGAGGATGCGTTCACCCTCTTTCCCTACATTGCAAAAGGCGACCTCAAGTCGAGCATAGCTTCGCTTCATGCAATCCTGGGAAGTGGAGACAGCTCCAGTGGTATCCTTTTGGTATCAGGTCTGCTTTGGCAGTTCAGGCGCCTGTTATCCATTCAGGAACAGATGCAGGATGGCTCTAGTGAGTATGAGGCCTTCTCCGCGGCAAAGGTGCTGGGAAAGGGGGCTGCCATTCGTAGCCCCAGGGACAAGACAGTCTATCATGAAGGAAGACAGACCTACTCCAGAGAGGAGTGCAGGGC
>DMAO01000023.1:2291-3196 GCA_003446545.1 Sphaerochaeta sp. | reverse complement strand
CTGGTTCCTGCGAACATGTAGCGGGTGATCTCAGGGGTAAAGACCTCCAGCACCTCATACAGGGAGATGACCTCCCCACTCGATGAGGAGATCTTTCCCCCTCTGCCCTTGATGCTGATAAAGTCATATTGGAAGGATACTGGAGGCTCACCACCGAAGACGGTTACCATCTTCTTGGAAGTGTCGAACGATCCCCCTTCACTGTGGTGGTCCTTACCGGCAGGTTCGAAGTCTACCCCCTCATGGGCCCAGCGCATCGGCCAGTCCAGGCGCCAAGGGAGCTTGGCGTATGGGGTGGTTCTCAGGTCTATGGTTTCTGTCTTCCCCAATTCGTCATCCCTATAGGTGACGCCCCACTCGCCGTCCCAACCCAATATGGTTGTGGTATCCTTGTCTGTAAACGAGGAGAACACAGAAATGGGCCACCAATCCTCTCCGAGGGGTTCGGTGCGGAACTCATCTAGGATGATGCGGATCTCATCCCTCTTTTCCAGGGCTGTGCGCATGCTTTGGGCATATTCGCTGTTACGATAGCGTTTGGCCTGATAAAGGTACTCAGGTTCCACCCCTACTACAGGCAGAATCTTCTCAACATCCAGCTCGTTGGCATGGGCATAGTTGTCTGCCCTACCGCTGGTGTCGGGTACGAGGGTGATGGGTTTGCGTAGGTACGTCTCCAGCAGTTCGGGCTGGGGCATGTTTTTGGGAACCTTGCGGAATACGTCGTAGTCATCCCAGCTGTAGATGAACCTGACGTTCTTCCCTTTGGCCCGAAGTGCCTTTACCACGAGGTCAACAGAGATGATCTCCCTGAAGTTCCCTATATGGACGGTCCCAGAAGGGGTAATTCCTGAAGCGCAGGTATAGCACTCCTTATCGCCCTTCTCACGAATAATCTTGTCGGC
>DMAO01000023.1:0-2111 GCA_003446545.1 Sphaerochaeta sp. | reverse complement strand
TGGTACACCAGCGACAAGAGTGAAAGCCTTACAGCCAATGGGGAACTCTTCGACCCCAGCTCGCTTTCAGCAGCCCACAAGAGCCTGAAGTTCGGCACCCTGGTACGGGTGACCAATCTGGACAAGGGGAAAAGTGTGGACGTAAGGATCAACGACCGTGGTCCGTTCGTCGAAGGGCGCATCATCGACCTGACCCCTGCCGCTGCCAAGCAGGCAGGCCTGCTTGATAGCGGCATTGCCAATGTGACACTTACTTTGATATTCTCCCCTGATGTACCAGAATCAAAATACGACAGGGCAGGTGACACCGGCTGGTATCAGATACAGGTTGGGGCGTATTCGTCGTTGCTGACTGCCTACTCCCAGTATGACCGCCTGCTAAATGCAGGACTCCGTCCCTATGCGCAGCTGTTGCCTGACGCCAATGCAGTAAGGCTCACCGTACGGTGGATACCAGCCTACCAGCTTGATAAGACAGTTAAGGTGCTCTCTGCCTTAGGCTTTGCTGAGAAAGATACCCTCAAGAAGAGTGAGGCCAATCCCTACAAGTAAAGATGAGCAAAGTATCAGTTCATACAGCATTTCTTATACTTCTTACCACTCCCACAAGGACAGGGGTCATTTCGTCCTACCTTGGGAGAAATGAGACTAGCCAAAGGCCCGATGTCCCCATGAGAAGAGAGTGTTGCGACAGTGGCCTTAGGTGAAGGGAAATGCAGGTGTGTTCGTTTGCAGTAGTTCTCATAGACGAGGAGTAGATTTGCATGGCGCTTCTTTATAAAGGTCGCCAGGTCAGGGAGTTTTTTCTTGACTTCGGCAAAGAAGGCCTGGTCGAAATACTCTCCTTCACTATAGGGGGAATACGTCTGCTTTTCGTAGTCCAAAATAGCAAATCGAGTCTTTGGGTTCTCCCAATCAAGAGAACCATCCTTTTCCCTTACACAACATGTCAATCCACAATATAAGATAGGAGCTTTGTGAGTAATGTAATACTCGTCGGAAACAAAGTACCCTTCCCCTTTGTATACAAGTGAGGGGTTTCTCGCATTCGGAAAGATATCCGAGTACCGTACAAACTCTTCCTCCTTTTCTATGGATTGGACATAGTCAGTAAAATCAACCTCCAGGGATGCAAAATCCGTAAAATCCTCTGAAGAGGAATTTCGGAGCACTCTATTGTACAGCGTAAAAAAGTTCCAATCCTCTATCCCAAGTTCAGCAAGGAAGGCTTTGGTAAAATTTCTTTCGATAAGACTGGACTCATCCATAACCACCGATATTCTCTTTTCAGTATCAATGCCGATAATATAAATGAAATAGGGCTTTTCCAAACTGCTGATCTCAAACTTCAAGTTTGTATAGAGTTCAGTCATCCGTATAGAGGGGGCTAAGATATTTGCCTCATAGCTTTCCCCTTTGTGTCCACCTTTACGAAAGGTAAATTCAAAATGGGAGGATATCTTAGAATCTTTGGTCATCTGTTCTACTAGTCTGAGCATGGGTCTTCCTTTGAAAGGGCTTAGCCAATTCTGCTGAAAAAAGCGACAGAGGGCAAGAGTACCTGCTTGACGAAACCAGATATCAAGGTAAGGATTGACCTGTAGAGGAAACAGATGGAAAAACAGTATATAGTTCTGAAGATCAATGATATGGGTTACCGTACAAGAGAACTGGAAACAGGTAAGATAGTTTCAATAAAGAGCCCAGTCGACTTCAAGACGTTTGAACTTGATACCATTACCTTTGAGGTTGAGAAAGAGTGGGAGTTTAAGAAAACATCTTATGTGTCAGGGACACTGCTAAAAAGCGAACTGATTCTTGCTAACCTAGATATTCCTCCCCATGAGTATATCAAGGTAGGGATAAACAATTACGAATTCAAGGATTATACAGGGTATGGCTTCTTTAGTCCTAATCGTGATCCAATATTTGAGGCAACTGAGATGGAGCCAAAAAAGAGATATGATGCTCTTGCCAGGCTATGGGAAAAATTCCCTCAGTGCATTGATGCCTTGGTACATATGGGTAGTATGAATTTTGATTCGTCTGCTACCTTCAGGGGCGCTTTCAACTGTTTTAGCGGAGCTATCTACATAGCAGAGCAGAGGCTC
>DMAO01000314.1 GCA_003446545.1 Sphaerochaeta sp. | reverse complement strand
TGAGTCCGTATTTAAAGAGGTCCTGGAAAGCCATGACCGCAAGCGTGCTGGAAGGACAGCCCCTCCTTGGGGGCTTTACTTCTATGCAATATCGTATGACAGCGAGGAGTATGGCTGGTTTGAGGAGCAAAAGCATGAGTAATATCCATGAGAAGAGAGAAGCCCTTGGCCAAGGCTTGCAACAGTTTTTGACCTATTGTGATCAGGCAGAGGCTCTGATCACATCTAAAGAAGTCACCCCAAGTCCCCAGATGGATTTTTCTTCCTTGATAGATGAGATTTTACCTCTTCCTCTAGACAAGGATGCCCCAGAGGGGGCTACCATGAAGCAGCTCCAGCGTATGGTTTTTGAGTGCACCCGTTGCCCGTTATGTGAGACCCGTACGCACACAGTCTTTGGGGAGGGAGCCCTTCCTGCCCGCCTTCTCATAATTGGGGAGGGCCCAGGGGCAAATGAGGATGCCACAGGGCGTGCCTTTGTCGGCAAGGCTGGGCAGTACCTGGATACCTGGCTGACCCCTGTCGGTCTGTCCCGAACGACCAATGTCTATCTCGCAAACATCGTCAAGTGCCGTCCTCCTGAGAACCGAAACCCGCATTCCGATGAGGTTTTCTCGTGTCTTCCCTTTGTGAAGCGTCAGATCCAGCTAGTCAAGCCTGAACTCATCCTCATGGTAGGAGGCGTTGCCAGCAAGGCCCTGCTCAATACAGACGAGGGTGTAGGCAAGCTCCGTGGGCACTTTCACCGGTATGAGGGGGTTCCTGTCCTGGTTACCTACCATCCTGCGGCAGTGTTGCGCAACGAGGAACTCAAGCGTCCCGTCTGGGAGGATATCAAGAAAGTGGCAGCTTTTCTGAATCTCACGCTACAAGGGAAATCGAAATGAGCAAGTTTGCCCATCTCGTCCTCGATATTCCACTCAAACAGAGTTTCACGTATGCGATACCTGCACAGATGGAAAGCTCTGTTATCGTCGGGGTGCGGGTGGTTGTCCCTTTTGGCAAGCGGGAGATGACAGGCTACGTCATTGGTGTGACTGACAGCTTTGAGGCTACCTACCAGCTGAAGGAAATTAAACGGGTCATCGACAAGGAGAGCCTGTATGGTGAGGCTTCTGTCTCTCTCTCCTTGTGGATGTCCCGCTTTTACCTGTGTAGCCAGGGTGAGGCTCTGAGCATGATGATCCCAGGCGGAAGAAGGGACAGCAGTACGCCGGCCTTATCTGTTGATGACGACGAGACGATACGGGAGGTCATGAACCTCTCGGTAGACCAACAGCAAGCCGTCTCTGCCATCCTTACACAGAAGGCTTTAATGTACTACCTATATGGAATAACCGGTAGCGGAAAGAGTGAGGTGTTTCTACGTTGTACCGAGGCCATGATAGAGCAGGGTAAGGCTGTCATCTATCTGGTGCCTGAGATTACACTCACTCACCAGCTAGCAAGGCAGGTGACCAACAGGTTTGCAAACAAGGTGGCCATCCTGCATTCCGCCCTTACCCCGAGCCAACGCCTGAAGCAGTGGAAGCGCATAAAAAGCGGAGAAGTGCTGTTTGCCATTGGGGCACGTAGCGCTGTCTTTGCCCCGTTTGAGAACCTGGGTATGATAATCCTCGATGAGGAGCATGAGAACAGCTATAAGAGTGGGAACACCCCACGCTATCATGCACGCCAGGTTGCCCAGCAACGCTGCCGTGAAGAGGGGGCTGTCCTTGTCATGGGAAGTGCCACCCCCTCACTTGAGGCATGGAGCATGATCAAGAAAGGCCAGGTAACAGAGCTTCGCCTTGACAGTCGTGTAGGGGGCGGGGTGCCTCCTAAGGTCAGTGTGGTGGATATGCAGGGGGAGAAGCATACTATCAGCGGGAAGCTGTTGCATGAGATCAAGACGGTTCTTGATCGTAAGAAGCAGGTGATCCTCTTCCTCAACCGAAGGGGCTTCTCCTATTTTTTCCACTGCAAGAGCTGTGGCTACGACATGCAGTGCCCCCACTGTTCGGTTTCCCTTACCTTCCACCAAGGCAAGGGTGAGATGGTCTGCCACTACTGCGGTTATCGTAGAAAGCCAATCCAGGTCTGTCCTGAGTGCCACTCCCTTGATGTCGGTTACAGTGGGTTCGGTACCGAGATGGTCGAGCAGGACATACGCATGTTTTTTCCTCAGGCATCCATACAACGCCTCGATACCGACAGTGCAAAGGACAAGAAGCATATGCAGGAGGTCCTGGACCAGTTTCGTAAGGGAGAGCTTGATATCCTGTTGGGGACCCAGATGGTTGCCAAGGGACTTAACTTTCCTGGGGTAGAGCTGGTTGGTATCGTGCTTGCTGACAGTGGTATGAATATCCCTGATTTCCGCTCACAGGAGCGCACTTTCTCACTTTTAATGCAGGTTTCTGGCCGTGCAGGCCGGTATAACGATCAGGGCCAGGTCATCATCCAGACCTTCCATCCTGACAACGCCGCTGTCCAGTATGCCCTGCATAGGGAGGTGGATGCATTCTTCGACCAGGAACTCACGATGCGCAAGCAGACAGGCTTTCCTCCCCATACCCGTCTTATCAACCTGGTGCTCAGGGGCAGGAACAAGGAGAAGGTCTCCTCTGAAGCTGATAAGCTTGAAGGCCTTCTTGAAGCGGCCATCGCATCCTACAAGGGGAAGCCTTCCCCCTCTGTGCTGTGCAACAGCGAATGCCCTCTGGAAAAAATTGCCTCCAACTGGCGTTATCACCTGTTGGTGATGGGCGAGGACGCCTCTTCTGCCCATAAGGTGGTCTCTCATGTCCTTGAACATTACAGCGCCCCTTCGGGCATCTATATTGAGGTCGATATAGACCCTTTGCAAATGTTGTAGCGTTGACCGAGGGTGCCAGTGTTGGTATCATATATCTACCATGTTAGATATATACACCCTTGGAGAAGAGGTACTCACAGAGAAGTGCCAACCAGTTACCAAATTCGATAGTGGGCTTCGTGTCCTTGTTGATGCCATGTTTGAAACAATGTCCGAGGCCGATGGCGTCGGTCTTGCCGCCCCTCAGGTTGGGGTATCGTTGCGTCTGTTTGTGATAAACATCCACTCAGTTGAGAAAAGGGCATATATAAACCCACAGATACTCGAGACATCCATAGAGACCGATTGCTCAGAAGAGGGTTGTCTTTCAGTTCCCGGTGTATGGCATGATGTTGAGCGTCCTGCAAGGGTAAGTGTGCAGGCTCAGGATATTGAGGGAAAACCCTTTACCATCAAGGCTGAGGGCTTGCTGGCACGGGCCATCCAGCATGAGAACGACCACCTCAATGGCATCCTGTTCATCGATCGTCTTACCCCAGAAGATCGGGAGAGCATGATCAGAGCCTATGAGAAGAAGCATCATTTACAAAAGAGGGGTAAGGGGTGAGGATTTTGTTTGCAGGGACAGCCGCTATCGCGGTTAGCACCCTCCGTTCCTTGGCCGGACAGTTTGAAGTGGGTGCGGTTCTCACCAACCCGGACAAGAAGGGATCAAGGGGAAACGCCTTGCTCCCTTCTGCTGTGAAGGAGGAGGCCCTCGCCCTTGGGCTTCCTGTACTGCAACCAGAAAACCTACGTACAGAAGGGAGGGATATGGTTGCATCCTTTGGATGTGATACCCTTGTCTGCTTTGCCTATGGCAAGATATTCGGACCTAGGTTCTTATCCCTCTTTTCTGGAGAAAAGCTCAATATCCACCCATCCCTGTTGCCTCTTCTGAGAGGACCCTCCCCTATCCAGGGGGCAATTCTCAACAAATATGAGACAACAGGTATAAGCATCCAACGCCTTGCACCCAAAATGGACAGCGGTGATCTGCTACTTTCTGAGGAATTTGCACTCCAAGGTGATGAGACTACCCAGTCCCTGACTGACTTGGTCAAGGAGAAGGCCTCCCTCTTGGCAGTAGAAGCGATGAGGAGCGTAGGGCAGGACTCTGCCTATTTTGTGCCCCAAAAGGGAGAACCCACCTATACCACCCTCATTACCCGCGAGATGGCCCTCATTGACTGGAATCTTCGGGCAAAGGATATCCACGCTTTGGTTAGGGCTATGAATCCCTGGCCAAAGGCCTATACTACCTTTGGGGGTGAGACACTCTATATCACTTCCGTTACTGGTTTGCTCAAGGATGCAGGTTCTGATCCTGTACCCCCAGGAAGTGAAGTGGGCACTGTGGTGTCCAAACAGAAGGGAAGGGGGATAGCCATCGCCACAGGCGAAGGCCTGCTTTGGGTCGATCGCTTGCAGATGGAGAAACGCAAGGAGATGGACTGGGTCTCATTCCTACCGGGTAATCGCACGTTCTTAGGAACAAGGTTAGGATAACCATGAAAAGGAGAGCGTCCTCTTTGCTTGTTCTGCTCTTGTGTAGCTTCTCTTTGTTTGCCTCAAGACCTACGGTAGCCCTAGTGCTGTCGGGAGGTGGGGCTAAGGGTCTTGCGCACATTGCAGTCCTTGAGGCTGTCGAGCGGTATGGCATCCCCATCGATATGGTGTTGGGAACTAGTATGGGGGCATTGGTGGGCTCCCTTTATGCAGCGGGCTACAGCCCCAAGGATATCCGAGCCATCGCTGAGTCCCCCAATCTTTCCGACATGTTTTCAGAAAATACTTTCTCTTCCTCCTATGAAATAGCACAGGCCTTTCAGCCGACCCATAGCAATGTATTTTCCTTAGGATTTGACAAGGGGAGTGTTGGAACCTCTCCTGGTTTGCTAGACGACCAGAAGGTCATGGAAATGCTCTCCTCGGTCTTTTCCAAGCTCCCCGATACCCTTGATTTTGATGACCTCGAAACTCCCTTCCGATGCGTCGGTGCCAATGTTGTCACAGGAGAGAAGATTATCTACGAAGACGGCTCGTTGATCACAGCTGTTCGGTCGAGCATCTCCATACCCATAATCTTTACCCCCTATCCCCAGAGTGACGGCAGTTATGCTGTCGACGGGGGTATTGTGGACAACCTCCCGATACAGCTTGCAAAGGACCTTGGGTATGACATCATCATTGCCTGTGATGTGAATGCTACCGTCCAGAGTGCGGAAATTCTGTTGGGCTCACTTTCGGGCATGGTCATGCAGACGATAACCCTGGTTACGCAGATCGGTTCTCAGAGCCAGTATCACTTGGCAGATCTTCTGATTTTCCCCTCCCTGACGGATATTCTTGCCTTCGACTTCATAAAGTACGAACAGATCATCAAAGAGGGGGAGAAGGCTTGCGAAGCAAAGGCCCAGGAGTTCTCGGAGCTTGCCGAGCGTATCGCCCTCTCTCGGCCTCTCGTAGTCAAAGAGAAAGACAGGGCAGGGACCTATCTTTCCAGGCCAGACCCTGTTATAGCCAACATCAGGGTTGTCGATGTATCACTCTTCCCCTCTACTGATATCCCCCAAAAAGAACATTTTTCTGAGTTCATAGGTAAGCCTTTGGACGAAGAGACGAAACTGAGACTCAGCCAATCCCTAGCCCTCATCAAGAAACACTACCGCCTGAGTTCCGCTACCTACCAGATGGCCTACATCAGAGAGGGCATAGGTGATCTTGTGGTGTTTGTCCAGTCTTTCCAGAAGGGTGAATCCAATATCAGCCTAGGCTTTTCAGGCAGTACCGGATTCTCTAACAATACGCCCAAAGGGGATCTCTGGCTCTCATATGATGCCCGGGTACAGGCACGCATTGCAAATATTAGGGGCTCCAATTTTTCCTTGGAGATATTGGCTACCCTTGGACAGACTGCCAAACTGAAGACCTCTATACTGTATCCTATCCATATCACCCCGAACACCTCCTTGGACCTGGATTTCTCCCTTACCTATGAGGGAGGTGGCTTCACCCCCCTAAACAGTATGGTAAATGGCGAAAGGGTGGTGGCTCTTGATAAAGGCTTCACGGTGGACCTTAAGATGGACTACAAGTTCCTTAATTATGGAAGGCTGGATTTTGGAGGTCTGGTTGATTTGGTCTATCTCTATGATGCTGACACTAGGGGGGATCCCTCATTTTTTGCAGTCCCTTCACTGTATGCCTCGTTAGTCTGGGATACACAGCTATCGACATTTGCAAGCTCAGGGGTACGTGGAGAGTTCTGGACTAGGCTAGGAAGGCATGAAAGGACGGTATTTGGACTACAGGCAGCCTGGAGACAGCGCTTTTCGCTCAACATCAATGACTCTTTCGGGTATGAGTTTCATCTGGCGATGATGCGCATGCCCTATACCCTGCTTTCCTCCTATGTAGACCTTGGTGGCCTCAGTGCGTTCCCAGGGTATAGTGCAGGATCATTGAAACGGGATATTGCCATCGCTGGTGTAATGTACCAGCATAGGTTAGAAGACCTTTTGGGATACAACTCCTTCTTGC
>DMAO01000046.1 GCA_003446545.1 Sphaerochaeta sp. | reverse complement strand
TCCTTGAGATGCTGAAAGCACTGGATTTTGATCCTGATAACATTGCAGGGACAGCCACAGCGGGCATTCCCCATGCGACAACCCTTGCAGACAGGATGTGCAAGCCCCTTTCCTATGTTCGTAGCTCAGGGAAGGATCATGGTCTGCATCAGATGATTGAAGGGCTGGGTCCAAGTGGAAGCTACGAAGGTGCAAAGGTGCTGCTCATTGAGGACCTCATCTCAACAGGGGGCTCTTCAATCAAGGCTGTTGAAGCAATTGTCCTTGCTGGAGGCCTATGTCCCTATACCTTGGCTATTTTTACCTATGGGCTACAGGCATCCGTCGACGCCTTTTTGAGCCTTACAAGTGTTTGTACCGCTCATACCATCCTGGAGTATGACAGTATGGTTGCGACAGCGCTTGAAATTGGGTATGTGAATGAGAGTGGAGCCTTATTGCTTAACGAGTGGAGAAAAGATCCCTTTGGTTGGGGGGAGAAGCATGGATTCCCTTCCCTAAAGAAATAAATGGAACAGATATTGAGTAGGAGTAGATAATGACGTATCGTGAAAAATTACTTGCTAGTGCCTCCCAAGTGGGAAATATTACCTGTATGGGCCTTGATCCCCAACTGGAAGTGCTTCCTTTCCAAGGAAGTGATGTACGGACAGCCCTGAACCAGTTCTTCCAAATACTGTTCAGACGGATGGTTCTTGCAGGCCTCATCCCCTCGGCTTTCAAGCCGAACATTGGCTATTATCAAGCTCTGGACCGCCCTCGGGACGAGGATTTTTCCGGTAGCCTTGCCCTTGCCGATGTAATGGACATGGTGGAGAACTTCTTTCCCGGTATCCCCATCATCCTGGACAGCAAGCGTGCTGACATAGCCCGGAGCAGTCTCAACTACGCCAACGAAGCATTCATAGCATGGGGCTCTGATGCTGTTACTGTTGCTCCCTACATGGGAAGTGACTCTGTCAGGCCCTTTATCGACCATACACCCCTAGAGAAGGGGGTGTATATCCTCAACCGGACCAGTAACCCCGGGGGGAGAGACCTGCAGAACCTTGTGGTACATCTCGGTGAGGGCTCTTCTCCTCTCTACCGGGAGGTTGCTAGGCAAATCATCTCCTACAACAATGACAGCGGCTCTGTAGGGGCTGTGGTCGGTGCGACCAACATGGATGAATTGAAGGATATCGCCTCGATGTACGCCCAACGCTCAGTTCCTCTGCTTATCCCTGGGGTAGGTAGCCAAGGGGGCTCTGCCCCTTCTGTTATGGCCGCCCTACGCGATAGTGGCTATCCGGTGAAGCTGGCAAGGATAAACAGCTCTAGTGGCCTGACCCATCCTTGGAAGAAGGGCGAGGCCCCTGAAGATTGGCTAGAGATGTGTGAAGCTTCCCTACGTACCTTGCTCGAGGAAACCAAAGTATGACCGTGGTGCAACTATTACAGGGACGCCACCTCAGAGCACATGAAGAGGTGGTGCTGACAACCGTAAGCGGGGTAGCCTCTACCAAACCTGCCTTGATCAGGTATTTCGACCAGAAGGTTCCTTCTCTGGGGATTATAACTACCAAGAGCTTCCAGGTCGAGGTTAATCCAGGAAACCGTGAACCCATCATCTGTGAGACTAGCTGGGGTAACTTCGGAAACTCTGTAGGATTGAGAAACCCCGGGCTCAAGGTCGCCCTCGCCGAACTTCAACTCCTTCGTAAGGAGATCAAGTTCCGAGCCTTTCTCAACGTCTCGCTTTCAGCAAACTCCATCGAGGATTTTGTTATCCTGGTGAAGGCCTTTGACGAGGTTGCCGATCTTGTGGAGCTCAATTTCTCCTGCCCTCATGCCTCTGCCGGGTATGGATCTTCCATCGGAGGCGATATGGCCATTGCCAGTGAGTATGTCCGTGCGATCAAGGAGGCTACCAAAGGGTGCAAGGCCCCCTTGTTTGTAAAGCTGACTCCCAATACTGAAGATATTGGAGCGATTGCAAAGGCTGTGGTCCAGGCAGGGGCTGATGGCCTGGTTGCCATCAACACTGTCGGTCCTATCCAGCATATCGATCCTGTTGCCGGGCAACCTATCCTGCAGAACAAACTCTCAGGTAAGGGAGGATGTAGTGGCAGATGGATCCATGAGGATGCCCTTCGCTCGGTAGCCGAGATTCGTCTAGCCGTAGGTCCCTCTGTTCCTCTCATCGGTATGGGCGGAGTGACCACAGGCTCAGAAGCTGCTGCCATGATTGCCTCCGGCTCTGATGCCGTGGGTATCGGCTCCGCCTTCGGGATGGTCGACCAGCGCCACTGGGGTGATTATATTGCAAGCGTACAAGCTGAAGCACAGGCCGTTCTCCAAGGTGGTGGACCTGCTGTCGAAAAGAGCAGTTCTTCCTTTCTTATTTCCGAAAGGCAGATGGCATATACCGCCCATACGGTGACCAAGATTGAGCAGTATGGCAAGGATACTGCCATCATAACCCTCGATGGAAGTCTTCCGTGCAAGGCAGGGGAATTTGCCTTTCTCTGGTTGCCTTTTGTTGGGGAGAAGCCTTTCAGCGTAGCTCACAACAGCCCCCTGACCTTCATTGTGAAGAACAGGGGAGCTTTCTCTTCTGAGTTGTGCAAGCTCAAGGCAGGCTCGCCTCTGTATGTCCGAGGTCTCTATGGTTCTCCCTTGGAGAACACCAGGACACCAAAGGCCCTGCTGGTAGCTGGAGGGACAGGGGTTGCCGTACTCCCTTCCCTGGTTGAGCAGCTGCAAGAGCAGAATACACAGATGACCATCCTGGTTGGGACCAGTGAGGCAGTCAGTGGCAAGGCCTTGCTTGAGGATCGTCTTGGAGCGTATGGGTCGTTTACCTGCGTTGCAGATGATGGCAAGCCGGGCAGGGTGCTTGAACTTCTGGATACGATTGAACTTGATGCCGACCAGGGATGCTATCTGGTGGGACCTGATATATTCATGGGGATTGCAGCCAAAAAGCTGATAGCCAGAGGCATCAGAGCGGACCTTCTCTACCTATCCATGGAGAAACTGACACTCTGTGGCATTGGCATGTGTGGTGAGTGTGCCTGTGGGGATCGTCTGACTTGCCGATGGGGAACCTTCATGCAGTACGACTACCTCGCCGAAAACGTCCCTGAGATGATTCTCGTATGATTGACGCACATGTACACCTCAGGGATTGGGGCCAGTCAGAGAAGGAGACGCTCATGCATGGCATGAGTGTTGCCCTGTATGCTGGGGTGG
>DMAO01000262.1 GCA_003446545.1 Sphaerochaeta sp. | reverse complement strand
CCTTCGCCAAATCCGTGGAGATCATACCGAAGAAGGCAAAGTAGTAACCGAGAGCAAAAAATGCTAGCAGATTGGGATCCTTCGGAGTGGAGGATCCCCTGGCATGTCCTGAGACATCCCCCATATCCATGGCATAAGCAAAATCCCCCCAAACAGCAGCAACAAATGGGCCACCAGAGTCTTCTTGCATGGCAAAGGCTCCTGTTTGGAATCTGTGTAGGATTTTGATGCGTATGTCCTACCCCTTTGTCTGTCTTGAAAAAATATCTCTTGATTATCATGGAGAAAACTGATATGGTCAACATTGTCCCAAACACGGTGCCATACCCAAGTGGTAAGGGAAAGGTCTGCAAAACCTTGATACATCGGTTCGAATCCGATTGGCACCTCTAAACAGCCGCTGAGCGACCAGCGGCTGTTCTTATTATATGACACTGGCAACGAACAACCAACTCCCTAGGATTCCTTCCCCTGCAAGAACTCCAGCAGAACCCCCACATTTGATCCTATGGTATTTTTCAGGCTGTCCACACTGGTGGTATACCTCGAGGCATTCTCGATGGCTGCCTCTATCCTATTGAGAAACTGAGACGAAAACCTCAGCCTGGTCTTGCTATAGCTGCCTCCAAGCTTATCCATGAGAAACAGCTCAGTCTGAGTCCTTCTGCCTATCTTCTTATTGATCAGGATGGTCTCAAGATCATATTCTGACAGGTCACTGTAGTGCAGGAGCAACCAGAGCTCAAAGCAGGGATTGGATATAGCAAGGAAGAATCCCTCTTCCTTGCACTTCTGGAGCAACTCTTCGTATTGGTAATCCTGGAAGCTGTGCTTATCACGGTCAACGATGATGCAAAGCGTATCAATTGCACTGAAGTAATGATCAGACTGCTGTAGAGCCTGCTTGGCTTCTGTATAGATCTGCAGAGGATTTGAACCTGTCCTGAAATCATGCCGTATAGGAATCACTTCAATAAAGGGTGATATGGAGAGCCTGTTGCGGTACTCCATCACGCCCTTGAAATATTTGTATTCTGTCTTTCTTCCCTCGCAAGCGATGAAAACCTTACCCTTCGGTTCCTGCTGCAGGTCCCGGTCCTCATAGCGCTTACCATACGGCTGCTCCACCCGCATCCTTACTTCTCCTTAGCTGTGTCCTCAGGCATGAAGAACGAGTCAAACAAAGGGACTGCCCCATACCTCCCATCGAGATAGGCCTTTTCAATCCTTTTGTCAAAACGCTCCTTGAACTTGTCGAACGGGAAGATGGTGCTCGATCCGGTAGAATCCTTCTCGACAAAAAAGATCTCATCCTGGCGCAATAGCTTCAGATCCAACAAATGACTCTCATGTGTGGTTACGACCAGCTGGATGTCCTTCTGTTCGGCAAGCTTCAGGAAGTTCCTGATAAAGTGCACCGTCAATTGGGGATGCAGGCTCCGATCTATCTCCTCGATGACAAACACCGAGTTTTCCCTTGAAGTCACCAATACAGTCAATAGGTCTAGGACCCTCTGCGTCCCATCTGATTCTTCACCAAGAGAAAACAGCTGGCCTTTCAGGTTGCCATGGACAAAAAAGACTTCCTTGAACGTAGGCTTGCCATCCATACAGGAGACAAACACCAACCTTCCCTGCAGGTTCAGCCTCATCCCCCGATTTGGTTCTGCACATACTTGCTGCATGCTGTGTTTGATCCGTTCCCGAATATCCATTGGCGTTCCTTCAAATACCTTTTCTTGTGGTATCTCCTCAAACACCACATGGGAAATGCCTGTTGCACAGCTCCCTATCGCCTTTTCAAGGACCTGCGGGTTCTCCATTGCAAAGGAGTCGTACATGGAGGCGGGTGTATCAGGGAAGGAGATAGCAAGGGTGGAAAACCAGTCGAAGACCTGTTTCAGGATAACCAGATTAGGATTGTCCCTATGCAGATCCGCCTTATCAAATATGATGTAATTGAGGAAGGTCTTGTCCTTAACCATCCTGATATCACTGATGTATATCTCGAACCTTTGTACATAGTCCTCTTCCAACAGGGAGTCATCATAGGTATAGTGGCCGGTTCTTGTATTACGGTAAAAGATCTTCTTGTCCCTAACCGAACCTAACTCAATCAACCACTCCTCTGTTATTTCCTTCCTGAAGATATTCAGTTCGAACCCATAGGCATACATCTTCTTGTTGATACAGATCTCAAACTCAAAATAGGAGGGCTTTTCCCTGTTCTCTGACACAAGGCGGTAATAGCATTGGGTATTGAGGATGCTTGCTGTTCCTGTAAGGATAATCTTCAGGGCAAAGGACATTGCCTTTACCAGATTGGATTTCCCTGAGGCATTGGCTCCATAGATTGAACCAAACTTGAGCAGTTTCATATCTTGAGCCTGATAGAGACGAGCCTTGTTCTTCTGCACCTCGCCTGCAATAAGGGAAAGTGTCTGGTTCTTGTTGAAGGAGAGAAAGTTCCCTACGGTAAAACGTGCCAACATAGATACACCTCCGCCTAGGTTGCTAGCCTTAGCCTAGCACCTGAATATCCATAAGACAAGATATCACATACGGTAGGATTTCCTATCACAAGGGAAAGCATGCTCTGCAGGCATTTCAAGGATAGAGGCCATTAGTCTACAAGTATCTGTGAGTTTGCATGGGTAGTATATTGTTGTAATAAATCACTATACTACCCATAAATGGCTTTTTTGATGCAAAAAACATGTGTGCATCGTATGGTACCTATGCCAATGAAAGGTATCAATACCCCAGGGCAAGCCCTGGAATCTCACCTTGCTTTCCAATCCCTCGCTCGGTAATGGAACCATGGTAAGGCTTCCGCTACTCTCGCTTCGTTGGGGAATGAAATCCCACAAGATGTATGATTGAGCGTAAAAAGTC
>DMAO01000303.1 GCA_003446545.1 Sphaerochaeta sp. | reverse complement strand
GGGAAATAGTCAGGCGAGACAAAATCGGGGTATTTCCCCATGAACAGCAGAGTCAAAGCTTCATTGGGAGAAATATCGTGTTTCATGCAAGTAGAGAGATAACTGCGGATTCTACAGAAAGTCTCAGCACCTTGAGTGGAGCGGAAACAGCCGGAGATCTTCTGCTGAACCTTGGTCATTCTCAGGTCGCGCTCCCCCTGGTTATTACTAAATGGAACGATCTCATTAACCATGAAACGAAGGACATCTGATTCAAAGTCTTTTAGTCGTTCGAGTAGGTTTCTCGCCTTCGAACGTTTTAGTCGCCCCCGACTCTTTTTTCCTGGTGGACTGACCGGTGGAGGACATTCGAGTTCACCCTCATCAATGATCTTCCGGTAGCGAAGCAGGTATTTCTGTGTTTCATCTTCTGAAAGCTTGCCGGCAGCAGTCTGATTGACTGTTGTATGTATTTCAAGGAGCAGTGCCTGCATGGATTTGGCCCATTGCTGGGTATCCTGCTCTATGGCTCGCTCGAGTTCTCTCAGGTGGTGAGCATTGCACAAGGCATGGGTGCAGGAGTACCTGTAGTACGGTTTCCAATGATCATGAACAAGAATTCCCTGGAAGTGGGGGATTACTCCCCCTGCCTCCATTGCATCAGTTCCCCGCTTTGCATGGGGATAGAGATAGGTGAGGTCCTTGTTTGATACATCATGCAGCCACTGTCGTTTTCCCCCAATATTAATCCCTGTCTCATCGGCATGGTTCAAAGGGGAATGGATCAGTTCATGAATCAGCCACTGTTCAAACTCTTTGAGCCGTTGATAGGCAGCCTGGTTGAAATTGTAGATTGAGCCGGCACTCAGAGGGAATCCCATCTGACTGACGAAGTAGTCCCTGATCCGCTCATAGGGCAGCAGTTGATACTGGGACATATAGACCGCGTTCACCTTGGTATTGCGGCCATATTGCACTGCATTGGCAACCTCATCAGGAAAAGGGGCGACAAAGCGTTTCCCATGCTGATCAACAAGGACTTGTGCACGGTACTCAAGGACATGCCGTGCTACGATGACATCAAAGATCTGGCGAGCTTCATAGCCTGCCTCGGTATAGCTTCCCTCCGGCAAGGTGGATCGGTCGATTGCTATCTCGAGCACTTCATCAGGATCGTCTACGGGAGTAAGTGTGGTTCCCTTGTGCCCATTCTGTCCGCCTGGTTTTTTCTCTCCCGGAGTTCGTTTCTTCTTTTCCCGATTCGGATCACTTGATGGCGGCTTACTGCTGTTGCGACTGGTCAGTCCTCTTTTTTCCGCAAGAAACTGTACAAGCACGAGCAGTAGATTGAACATGCTTTTAACGGCTGGAGATATTCCGGTTTCGGTAGCAAGCAGCTGTTGAGCATCGTTGATTGTTTCCCGGATATTGATTTTCTGCGGTGCCATTAGGATAATGCTCCCTGGCAGCAGGGTACCCTATTCGATCCCAGCCGGTAGAGCCAGACAGACTTGACTGGGACTTTCAGGGTATTCCTTCGGTCATTACGG
The DNA here is from genome assembly GCA_003446545.1 of Sphaerochaeta sp. Taxonomy (GTDB): domain Bacteria; phylum Spirochaetota; class Spirochaetia; order Sphaerochaetales; family Sphaerochaetaceae; genus Sphaerochaeta. Next base: position 8,540 of record DMAO01000303.1, on the reverse strand, counting down.
CTGCGTCCGGTCGTCTCCCCGACCTTTTTCCAGTTCGCAGCCTTATAGCAGGTTCCCTCAAACCGCTGATTCTCCACAAAGGTTTCCAGAAGATCTATCGTATGACCGTATTTCTTACTCCAGTCGGCTGCTATTCGCCGGCTTATTATTCCGAGAAGATGGCTTGCCAGATGTGCTACCCGTACTTCAGGGAGAATGAGAAACCGCATATTGTTGGCAACACGTGAGAGCCCTTCTCTTCTCTGTGCATCGTCCCAGCCAATCCAGCGGTCTCTGCTCGCTACTTTCCAGGCTGGAGCGCCAAAGAGCAGACACCCAAGTATACGGTTATGACAGTCATATACGAGGTACCGGAGATTCTCTCCCACAGGCCCTTGATAGCCAAGATAATGATAATGGGCTACCAGTGACCGGAAAACTTTTGCCTGTTCGCCGTCTCCTACCTCCACAACCCTGATCGGCTGAAGTTCTGATAACTTCGCCTCTATCGGCTCATAGGTCGGTTTCTCTCCAAAATTTCTGAATTTGTGCTGGTTATTCGATGATCGTATAGGTGCAGGAAGTTCTATCAATCCCATTTCAGCGAGCTTTCGAAGAAGCGATCGGGCTGCCATATCTTTTATAGCTCCCGCATCATTCCTCCAACCCCAAAGCTCACACAGTTCCTGCGAGATGCGGGTTCGATGCCACTCCGGATTATTGGCTATAAGATTCCTGATGGTGTCGATGTCGCTTCCGGTTACTCTGCGCCCCTGGACCGTTCGTTCCTGTTCCATGGTTCACAGTATATGCTTTTTTTCTTTGCGAGTCCAGAGCTTTTTACGATTCTTTCGATTCTGGCTGAATAGTTACGAGAATTCATTCTTAGATTACTACCTCATTCATGTACAGGACCACCAAGAAGAACACCCTTTGTCCATAGCTCACCAAGAGAATAATCTTCCAACCAAACATCCAATGAATTAGAATTCAGCCGGGTAAAGGTAGACTGTCCTTCCATACGGTCACAAACAATAATATCTTCAGGCTTAAAGTGACTGATCAAAGCAGGCGATTGAGTTGCCACAATAAGTTGGGTGTCAGTAGATCTTGCTTGCATGAGTTCTGCCAAAAGGCCAATTGCATAGGGATGAAGTCCAAGTTCAGGTTCGTCAATGATGATGGTATCAGGATGCTTTGGCTGCAAAAGAACCGTAGCGAGACAGATAAAGCGAAGAGTCCCATCGGAAAGAGACTGGGGTTTCATAGGATAATCTGATCCTTTTTGCTTCCACAGCAGTCTTACTAGATCTTGAGGATTCGCCTCCAAAATAAAATCATCAAAAAACGGTGCTACCTGGCGCACCGCTTCCACTATCTGGGAGTAGAAAAAACTATGATGAGGATGGCCCTTAAGATACAGAAGATAGCTGGCTAAATTTGAACCATCAAAGCGCAAATACCCATAATCAAAGACATTTTGAGATGATTTAATTGGAGATAGCCGTCCGGTATCATGAAAATGGTACATTTGCCAGTTCTTTATTGATTCATATACATAGTAGCCAACACCATGTTTCGAAAACACCCCTTCGGTATCCTTGTCTGCCAATAGGGCAGGAGTAAAACCATCCGGAGAATGTAGACTATACCAATGATCCGTACCTTTATGATACGTTCCTTCCGAATCTATACGAAGTAGGTCATCTTGGGTCGGGACTAATACCATCCCATAACCATTCTCTCCAAAGTCCAGCTTAAAGTTGATCTGAGTTGCTTCAGATTTTCCTTTATATAAAAAATCTGCAGCAACACCAGAATCTAAAACATATTTCTTAAGATCTGTTTCTTTAAACCCTGGCAGAGGAAGTTGCATGCTTGCGCGAAGAAGTTTGAACAGTTCGAGGAAATTACTTTTACCTGATCCATTGGCACCAATGAGAAGATTTAGTTTTGTAAGGGGTAGGGAATCCATTTCTCGTATCGATTTAAAACCACTGACCGAGAGAGAATCCAATCTTGCCATATTGATATTTCCTTTCAGATTGTACCCTACCATACTTCATGCTCCTCTGCAATTAAGAGATGTTTCTGCAGATAATGCTTTAAGCTTTCTAAAAACTTTCTGTAAATGCCATGTATGAGAAGAGTCAAACCGTCAATGTAACTAATCCAATATATGTAGTTTATAATGGAGCTCTCCAGTCACTACATTGTTGCGATTACTTCTACTTTTGTTGTATTTTGTATTTTTATTCAAAATATTGGTGTATTTATGCATATTTATGTTGCATAAATACGGAAAATTAGGTATTCTCCCAACAATTTGGACAAAGGGAGCGATAATGGAAACAACCTTTCTCATCCTAGAAGATGGAATGACCTTCACCGGCAAGGGGTTCGGAAAGAGAGCTCCTCTCTATACGGAACTGGATACACAACCTCTATTTGGGGAGGTGGTCTTCAACACCAGCATGTGTGGTTACCAGCAAATCCTCACAGACCCCTCCTACCATGGGCAAATGGTGGTCATGACAAGTCCACACATTGGAAACTATGGGTGTGAGCCTCTCTTTTCTGAGAGTACGCACTGCCCCATCGCAGTTCCCTCTTCGGCTCTCATCATCCGATCACTGTATGAAGGCCCTCTTCCCTTGGAGAGGGTCTCTTTAGATGCCTTCATGCAAGAAACAGGCGTTTGTGGAATTAGTGGTATCGACACCAGGGCTTTGACCTTACACCTTCGTGAAACAGGCTCTTGCAATGCCCTGTTGTTTCGAAATGGGCATACCAGTCTGACTATGTCAGAGAAAACACAAGCTTTAAAGACCCTTAGCTTTTTGCCCGCAATCTCAGAGCGTAACCTCATTGAAGGAGTGTCGGTCAGAGCACCGCTGGTCGACCCTCCCTCTTCGGTACCTACGCCCACATCCCCGATCATCCGGTTTGCCCTTGTAGACTTCGGCATCAAGAGCTCCATCATAGCCGAACTATACAAGCGTAACGCAGCGGTCACCCTGTTGCCCAGCTCTTCAACTTCTGCAGAGGTCCTGAGCCACAACTGTGATGCTCTCTTCCTCTCCAATGGACCTGGGGACCCCATGATGCTTCCCGAAGCGGTTGCCTCGACCAAGACAGTGATGGAGATCCTGCCGACCGTAGGCATCTGCCTCGGTCACCAGATCCTGACGCTTGCACTGGGAGGGAGAACTACCAAGATGAAGTTCGGCCATCATGGGGCAAACCATCCCGTTAGGGACCTCTTCTCTGGGCGGACCTTTGTGACCAGCCAGAACCACGGCTATATGAGTGAGGCTTCATCCTTGCCCTCCTGTGTTCTTAGGTGGTTCATCAATGCAAACGACCAAACCATCGAAGGACTTTGGCATAAGGAAAAACCCATAGCTTCTGTCCAATTCCACCCCGAAGCATCCCCAGGCCCCCATGATGGGTCTTGGATATTCGACCGGTTCATCAGCATCGCCCAGGGAGAAAAATCATGAGCGCACGAACAGATATCAAGAGGATCCTCGTAGTGGGAAGCGGCCCGATAGTCATCGGCCAGGCTTGTGAATTCGACTACAGTGGAACACAGGCGGTGAAGGCTCTCAAGGAAGAGGGCTATGAAGTCACCCTGGCCAATCCCAATCCGGCAACCGTCATGACAACGCCGGGCATCGCTGACCACATATATATGGATCCTCTGAGGCCTGAGTATATCGAACAGATATTCCAGCGCGAACAACCTGATGCCATCCTCTCCACCATGGGAGGACAGACGGCCTTGAACCTTACCTTGGAACTGGAGCGGCTAGGGCTGCTCAGACAGTACGGTGTAGAGGTCATAGGAGCGTCCATTGAATCAATTGGTCTGGCGGAAGACCGTGGCTCTTTCAAGAAGATTGTTGAGGGGCTTGGTTTGGAAAGTGCCAAGAGCACAATCATCCACACCCTAGAAGAAGGCCTCGCCTTGGAGGCGAGCATGGGCCTGCCGCTCATTATCCGCCCCTCCTACACCTTGGGAGGTATGGCGGGGGCGATAGCCTTCACCCATGAGGAATTGCCCCTTTTTCTGGAACATGCCCTAGAGACCAGCCCCACACATGAGGCCCTCATTGAAGAGTCCCTGATTGGGTGGAAGGAATTTGAGATGGAGGTGATGCGCGACAAGTTGGATAATGCCATCATTGTCTGCTCAATCGAAAACATCGACCCTATGGGAGTCCATACGGGAGACAGCATAACCATCGCTCCCATCCAGACCCTCGATGAAGGCCAATACCAGAAGATGCGTGATGCCTCCATCGCCATCCTACGGGCAGTAGGCGTTGAGTGTGGAGGCAGCAATGTCCAGTTTGCCATAGACCCGAAAAGCGGCAAGATGGTGGTCATCGAAATGAACCCAAGGGTGTCGCGTTCCTCAGCCCTCGCCAGCAAGGCAACAGGGTTTCCTATAGCACGCTGTTCTGCAAAGCTTGCAGTGGGCTATACCCTCGATGAAATCATAAATGAGATAACCGGTGAGTCGGTATCGTGCTTTGAGCCAGCCCTTGACTACTGTGCTGTGAAAGTCCCCCGCTTTGAACTGGAGAAGTTCCCCCTTCCCAGCTCTGCCTTGGGGACGCAGATGCGCAGTGTAGGGGAGGCCCTCGCCTTGGGCAGGACAGCCCTTGAGGCCTTGAACAAGGCTCTCCGATCATCAGAGCAGAAACTTGAAGGGCTCACAGACCTCACCGAAGAGTATCGCTATGGCATCTCTGAAGTAGAGGTACTACTCAGAAGTGCACACCCTCTACGAATCCTTGCAGCATATACCCAATTGTGTAGGCAAGGGGAGTCTGTAGCCTCAGAAATCTCCGATATCACAGGCTTTGACCCATGGTTTGTCCATCTGCTGGTAGAGCAGAGCAGGCTGGACAAACGCCTTCAGCAGGGCCTCGATAGGGATATACTCCTAGAGGCTAAGATGGCCGGAATGAGTGACAAGAGGATTGCAACCCTCCTCAAGACAGAAGAGAGCTGTATTGAACGGCTTCGGTATGCGTACGAACTTCACCCTGTCACCCACTATGTCGATACCTGTGCTGGTGAGTTCCAAGCCATCACACCCTACCTATACACAACCTATGGGGAAACCGATGAGGCACCCCTACTAGGCGAGGAGGCCGTGGTCATTCTGGCAAGCGGGCCCAACAGGATAGGCCAGGGCTTGGAGTTTGATACCTGCTGCACCCTTGCATCCCTTGCCTACAGAAAGCTTGGAAAGAAAACCATCATGGTCAACAGCAATCCAGAGACAGTCTCCACCGACTTCAACATCAGCGACCGTCTCTACATAGAAGCGTTGGGATCAGAGGAAGCGAAGGAAATCCTGTTACGCGAACGCACAAACAACATAGTCGTACAGCTAGGCGGACAGACGCCCCTCAATATTGCAAGCAAGCTCAAGACAAGTGGGGCAAAGCTTGTGGGAACCTCCTTGGAGGGACTTGAGAAAGCAGGGGACAGAGGGCAGTTCTCCTCTCTCGTCTCTGCCTTGGGACTGCGCCAGCCTAAGAATAGGACCGCCTACAGCCAGAAAGAGCTTGTCTCTCTGGCTGAGGAAGTAGGCTATCCCGTGCTTATCCGCCCCTCGTATGTACTGGGTGGAAGGGGAATGTTCATTGTATATGACAGAAAGGCAATAGAAGACCTCATAGAGAAGAAAGCCATCTGCTCTAGCAAAGAGGCTCCCATCCTGCTGGACCAGTTCCTTGAGGATGCCTTTGAGTATGACCTCGATGCTGTCTGTGATGGTCAGAGCACCTATATCGGGGGAATCCTGCAGCACATAGAAGCTGCAGGGATCCATAGCGGGGACTCAGCGGCTGTATTCCCCCCCTACAAGTCCAATCCTACCATTCTTACCCAGATGAAAGAGTGGGCACACAAGCTTGCCCTCGCCCTGGAGGTACAGGGCCTGATGAACATTCAGTTTGCAGTCAAGGACGACTTGCTCTACCTCATTGAGGTAAACCCCAGGGCTTCAAGGACAGTGCCATTCATATCCAAGGCTTCCGGGGTAAACCTCGTGGAGGTAGCCGTAAGGGTGTGGGAGAACGAGGATCTTGTACACCAAAGGTTGGTAGGCAAGAAGGGTGGCATAGGGGAAGGGAAATGCCTGCTTGGCTGGGCAGTAAAGGAGGCAGTCTTTTCCTTTGACCGCTTCAGCAATGTCGACCCAGCCTTAGGCCCTGAGATGCGTTCAACCGGGGAGTCCATCGGCTTGGGAAAGAGTTTTGGAGAAGCCTTTGCCAAGAGCCAGATCAGTGCTGGGAACAACCTGCCTACCTCAGGAAAGGTTGTGGTAAGTGTCAACAAGAAAGACAGAAAGACCATTCTGCCGGTTGTGAAAAAACTTAAGGCCCTTGGCTTCCAGATAGCTGCCACGAAGGGAACTGCACGTTCCCTTTTTGATGAGGGAATCCTGTGTGAAGTGGTCCAAAAGGTGCACGAGGGACAACCCAACCTCACCGACTACCTCAAGGAGAAGTCCATAGCCCTGGTGATAAACACCCCGATGGGATACCTGGCCCATGCCAGTGATGATGAGATACGGAGCGTGGCGATGCGCCTCAAGGTCCCCTATACCACGACAACCAGTGCCGCCATCGCGGCAGTCGATGCAATCGAATTCCTGCAGAAAAAGAGGGTTATGGTAAGGGAACTTCCCCAATAGCTGGCAATTGTCTTTTTGCCATCCATAGTATAGGATAGGAATACTTTTCACAGATAGGGGACCGGTATGGCAGAAGAACTATTTACACAACGAACAGCGACATGCGGAGCACTGACCAAGGCAGATGACAACAAGAAGGTCGTCCTCAACGGTTGGGTCCATCGGGACCGAAACCATGGCTCCCTACACTTCATCAACCTACGCGACCGCTATGGCATTACCCAAGTTGTGGTCGATGACGATGCGTCAGCTGAGTTGCAGAGTACTGCCAGCGAGCTGAGGATGGAGTTCTGCATAGCAGTGACTGGTATTGTAAGACTCAGACCCGAGTCCATGGTCAACCCTGAGATGGCAACCGGTGAGATCGAAGTCAAGGCAGAGAAGATCGAAATCCTCTCCCGCTGTGCACCGCTACCCTTCCAGCTTGACGATGGCAAGGAAACACGTGAAGACCTACGCCTCAAGTACCGCTATCTTGACTTGCGAAGCCAGGGTATGCAAAAGAGAATGAAACTTCGCCATGACTTCATCTTCTCCATCAGAAAGTATCTTGCAAGTAAGGATTTCTATGAGATTGAGACACCAACACTCATCAAGAGCACCCCTGAAGGGGCTCGTGACTTTGTGGTTCCCAGTCGTCTCTATGCCGGTAAGTTCTATGCACTTCCACAGAGTCCCCAGCTTTTCAAGCAGATCCTGATGGTCGGGGGCTTTGACAAGTACTTCCAGATCGCACGTTGTTACCGTGATGAGGACGCCCGTGGAGACCGTCAGCTGGAGTTCACCCAGCTAGACTTGGAGATGAGCTTTGTAAAGCGCGACGATGTCCTCTCCCTTATGGAAGGGCTATTCGGCCATGTATTCAAAGAGGTCATGGATGTAGAGCTTCCTGTCAGTTTCAGAAGACTCTCCTATGAAGACAGCTTGAACACCTATGGCAATGACAAGCCGGATCTCCGCTTTGGCCTTCCCCTCTCCGATATGAATGAAATCGCCCAGAAGAGCAGCTTCGCAACCTTCAAGGATATTGTTGCGGGTGGAGGGTATGTGAAAGCCCTCTGCGCACCAAAGACCGAGGGAGTGGAGTTCAGCCGCAAGTTCATCACCGAACTTGAGGATGCTGCAAAGATATACGGGGCCAAGGGCCTTGCTTGGATCAAGGTGGGAGCAAAGAATTCCCTCTCCGGTGGAGTAAGCAAGTTCTTCACAGGATTGGAAGATGAGCTGGTTTCCCAAGTAGAGGCAAAGGAAGGGGACCTCATCCTCTTTGTCGCCCATGAGAACTGGAAGCGTTGTTGTGCCAGCCTCAGTGCTGTGCGATCGAAACTGGGTAAGGACCTCAATCTGATCCGCAAGAGCTTTGAGTTCTGCTGGATCATCGACTTCCCCCTCTTTGAGTACAACGAGACTGAAGGTCACTGGGAGGCTGCACACCATATGTTCAGCATGCCCCAGAGCCAGTACCTCGACACCCTGGAAGCTGATCCAGGCAGTGTGAAGGGAGACCTTTACGATTTGGTACTCAACGGGTACGAGGTAGCAAGCGGCTCGATACGTATCCATGATGTTGAGTTGCAGAAGCGTATTTTCCGCATCTGCAACTTTGATGATGAGACTGCTGAGGAACGCTTCGGCTTCCTGCTCAATGCCTTCAGGTATGGGCCACCCCCTCATGGCGGCATAGCCCCTGGTATCGACAGGATGCTCATGATCATGAGTGGGGAGACCTCAATCCATGAGGTAATCGCATTCCCGAAGAATACGGCGGGTATCAGTCCTATGGATGATTCCCCCTCGTTCCTCAACCAGCAGCAGCTGGATGACCTGCATCTGATAATTGATT
>DMAO01000034.1 GCA_003446545.1 Sphaerochaeta sp. | reverse complement strand
CTTCTTTCTAGGTAATCAGTTTTTTAACGGCCTATAAGGGGCATTTCTGTACTAATAGTACAAATATATCTTCTTCCTTGACTTGATAGGAGAGTGACTATATACTCACTCTCCTATCAAGTCAAGGAAGAAGATATATTTGTACTATTAGTACAGAAATGCCCCTTATAGGCCGTTAAAAAACTGATTACCTAGAAAGAAGAGGGAGAGAAGGCGGAAAGCCCCTCCCCAAAAAAACTATCATACACGTGCCGAAATGAGCAGGCTACATATGAGAAATGTTCTCTGACTAGAAATAGACTACGGTAAATCAGGTTGTAAAAGGTTTGTACAAAGAGATTTTAAACCTTTTTACTATAAAAACATATATGGTGTTTATATCCAGATTTAAATTGACAAGCGCCCGTTTATTTGTTAGCGTTACACATGCTACAAATACAAGAGCTGTTATCGGGCAACATTCCATTACTGTATGCTTTTGATGAAAAGCCTTTATGCGTCGACTGTGGCCTGATGGACTACCAAAAGGCCTTATCTCTGCAACTTGAGCTCCATGAGCACGTAGCAAATGAAGAGTTGCCTGCTTTGCTCCTCTTGTGTGAACATCCGCCGGTAATTACCCTCGGGTTGCACGCGCCGCACAACCAGTTGCTGTGTTCAAAAGAGCAATTGGAGGCTATGGACATTCATGTTGTACCAACTCGGCGGGGAGGGGGCAGCACCGCACATAATCCTGGTCAGCTCGTACTGTATCCCATTATGAAATTATCGGCATTCGGCTTTCGCATAGCTACATTCGTACACGCTATTGAGCAATTAGGCATGCAAGTACTAAAGAAAACCGAAGTGTCCTCGATGCGTAAAGCCCGATACCCAGGGCTCTGGGTGGGAGATAAAAAGATTGCTTCACTTGGCACACAAATAAAGCAGGGAGTAAGCATGCATGGGATTGCCATCAACCTGTACAATGATCTGACACTATTCGATTATATAGTGCCTTGTGGTATCGAAGGTGTTCAGATGACCAATGTAATTAGAGAAGGAGGAAAACATATTCCCATGGAGCAGCTAAAAGATATAGTTCAATCCAACTGGACCTCCATGTGTCTACGTCAAAAGCATAGCAATGAAACCTAACCATATACCATTTCCTCCATGGATTCGAAAAAGAGTATCCACAGGGGGGCACTATCACGCTACTGAAACTTCACTCAACCAATGGGGAATCGATACTATCTGCATACAAGCTCATTGTCCCAATCAACATGAGTGCTGGGCAAAAGGGACAGCAACGGTCTTGATACTCGGAAATATCTGCACGAGAAACTGTCCCTTCTGTTCTGTTTCCCATGGCAAGCCAACACCTGCGGACTCACAGGAGCCAAAACGAATAGCTGAATTAGCGTACCAACTTGGTATACACTATCTGGTAATAACGAGCGTAGATCGTGACGACCTTCCTGACGGAGGAGCTGCTCAATTTTGCAACGTTGTTTCTGCTTGCAGGGAGAAAGATCCTTCTATGCGTTTTGAACTATTGGTTCCTGATTTCAAAAACGTACAGGAAAATGCTCTTGTACTCTTAGACGATATTCAGCCCTTTGTGTTTGGACATAACGTGGAAACAGTTCCCGAATTATATCCAACCGTACGTCCTGGTGGAAGCTATGTGAGGTCGTTACAATTACTTGAAAAGGCAAAACACCGATGGCCTGAAAGCCAAACCAAATCTTCAATGATGCTTGGGCTAGGAGAAACAGATGATCAGATACGCCGAGTTCTCAAAGATCTACGAGATTGCGGTTGTGATCGTCTGTGCCTCGGGCAATATCTTAAACCTAGCAAGAATGCTCTAGAAGTCAAACAATTTGTCCATCCCGAACAATTTGCCCGCTGGGCAGAAGAGGCAAAGGCAATGGGGTTTAGTTGGGTTATCTCAGAACCTTTTGCGCGGAGCAGTTATCATGCAGAGGAAGGTTCCCCCGCATGATTCGTAAAGCTGTCTGGAGGGCTACCAATCAAGAACCTTAGCCCTGGTGAGTTGCCCTAGGGTAATGAGCTCTAGCGTAAGCATGGTAACTCTCAGCGTACGTAGTGTTTCTGATAGACGCTTTGGAACAAACCTTATTCGGGCTAGTTTAAACCTTTTAACATAAGTACATATTTGACATCAGGTATTTTGTGTGCTATCATGTGCTTACTGGCGAAGACAGGAGGGAGAGTCATCCTTCCTAGTAGCCTAGGGCCCTCTCTGGTGGAGGGCCTTAGCTATGGTTCAATCAAAAAGCAAAGAGTGTATTCTCTCTCGAATTCCTACAGTAAGTAATCACCGTCGTGTATCCACCCTTTTTTCCTCATCACCTGCGATAGGAGCAACGAGAGGATTGCAGGAAGGAGGAAGTGAAGCAACGCTATTTTCCACCACGATCCTATGCCCATCACTGCAAGGGTATTTATTTGTCCGACGAGCCCGCTTGTTCCCATTCCAGAGCCCGAAGCGTTGTTTTCCATCTGGAAGATTGTGGTTGCTAAGGGACCGAGTATTCCAGCGGTGAGTGTTGGGGGAATCCAGATACGCCAGTTTTTTACAATGTTTGGCATCTGAATCATTGAAGTGCCCAAACCTTGGCTGATAAGCCCGCCAATTTTATTCTCCTTAAATCCGGAGCAGGCGAACCCGACCATCTGGGCACAACAGCCGACAGTGGCCGCCCCTGCTGCAAGTCCGCTGATGCCCAGGGAAATACAAATTGCAGCACTGCTTATCGGAAGGGTGAGCACCATACCGACAACTACGGAGACCATGATTCCCATAGGAATCGGATAGAGCGTGGTAAGATGATTGATCAGAGAACCGATGGCATTCATGAAAGCTGCAACCACTGGTGATAGAAATAGCCCTGTGACAGTACCCGATACAATCACAAAGAGGGGAATAAGGAGGATGTCAACCTTTGTCTTGCCAGCTATCCTCTTTCCCACTTCGGCTCCTACCAGGGAAGCCAAGAGGGCTCCCACCGGTTCTCCTATAATTACCTTGGAGAGAAGTGAGGCATCAAAGACAAAGGTTCCAGCTCCCACTGCTCCAACTACCGCAGAGGCAAAGACTGCAAGAGGTGGGGCCCCCACCGATAGGGCAACCCCCACTCCGATGGCCGGTCCCATCATGTACTGTGCGATCTGTCCTATTTGCATAATGACATCTGAATCCAGGTAGAGCCCTACCTGCTTGATTATCAATCCGATGATTAGGCTCGCAAAGAGCCCCTGCGCCATTCCATTCAAGACTTTGACCGTGTACGCTGTGACTTTGTTGGTTGGTTGTTCCATTACCGTATCCTTATCTCTCTTCTCTGGGGGATTAGGATGACTTCAACAACCTTACCCTGCAGTCAAAGTAAGGAAGGCCTCCATGCTTAGGGCAACCATAATAAAAAGACCAAGATTTGTACAGTGCCCTATTTCTGCATACATCATGTATCAGTGTGCATGAGAACCTATTGGGTTACCGTTTCCAATCATTGACGATAACGGTCCGACGTATACTTTTCTCCAGATAAGGAAGAGCCTATCGCTGTCTTTTCAACAATGCATTGGAAACAGTCCCCACCGGACAGATTGCACACCATATCCTTTGGCGGTAGATACGGGACAGGACTATGCCCAATATCGTTGAGCTGAGCATCATCGAATACAGTCGGTAGGAGAGATGCAGTAGGGCCGGAGGAGCCTCGGGTGTAATCAATTGTGGAAGTGGGACTAGTGGTATGACGATGAAGAGCCGTATGAACTCCATGCTTGGCATATTGCCTATGGCCACTTGGATGCTCGAGCCTGTGATGAATAGCAGGTTTATCCCAAAGTACCAGAGCATAGCCTTTTTCAGTGTGCCGTCGTAAAACTGATGTCCTATTGCCCTGGTTCTCGTCTTTGCCCCTACCTGCATCAGCAACGAAGCCCTTGGGCAGTAGGTAGAGCACCATACTTTCTTCTTGTATCGGGAGAGCAGAATGAAGGGGGTAGCCATGCAAAAAACTGCAAGCAAACCAAAAAGAATGGATACGAAGCCAAGGGAAAAATAAAGTAGGGTGATCAGGAACAGGCCAGGGAGAAGACCCCTACTGCTGTTTTGCTTTATATCCATCTCTAGCCTTTCTCCATTACCAAAGCTCTGGGCATGCAGTAGCGTATGCATTTTCCACAGCTTGTACACTTCTTGTAGTCAATGACAGGAGCCGCATTTCCTTTTTGAGAGAGGGCTCCAAACTTACACACTGAAACAGACGGGCAACGATGGTTCTGTGGACAGCGTTGCTTCCTTACGACAAGGGTCCTTTCCCCAGGTTCATCTTGTTTCCGTTTGGATGAAAAGAACTGCATGATATCAAAAGACATAGTGTATCTCCGGTGGTGGTACGGTTGGTCAGTAGGAGTATCCCTACAGGACGATAGCATACAGAAAAGATGGGATAAGGTCAAATGATTGTTAATAGCAATAGTTAATGATAGCAATTAAGTATGTGTGTGCTTCCTTTCCCCTCTTCTTTTCTATTTCTCTTGTGTCTTGCCCAGTACCGAACAAACCAGCTATAGTTTTGCTTGGGAGGAAGGCAGATTGAAGAAAGTTGTCCTATCTGAAAAGCCGAGTGTTGCTAGAGAGCTTGCACGGGTACTGAATTGTTGGAAACGTGATAAGGGGTACATCGAGGGTCCTGACTACATTGTCACCTGGGCCTTGGGGCACCTGGTGGAGCTTGCCCAGCCGGCAGCATACAGTGATAGCTTCAGGCGATGGTCCATACGGGATCTGCCCATGCTACCCAATACCCTCAAGCAGGAGGTGATACCCCAGAGCGAAGACCAGTTTGTCGTGGTGAAGACACTCCTGAACCGCAAGGACGTCGATGGAGTCATCATAGCTACCGATGCTGGAAGGGAAGGCGAGCTTGTCGCACGCTGGATCATGAAACTATCAGGGTATGAGGGCCCCGCAAAGCGGCTTTGGATCAGCAGCCAGACCGATAGTGCCATCAGTGAAGGCTTTGCCAACCTTAAGGATGCTTCATTGTATGAAAACCTCTACAGCGCAGCCGAAAGCAGGGCTGCCGCCGACTGGTATGTGGGTATGAACGTGACACGTGCCCTTACCTGCCACTATGACGCAAAACTCTCGGCGGGCAGGGTGCAGACCCCGACTCTGGCCCTCATGACGAGCCGTGAGGATGAGATCGAGAGCTTTGCCGGTCAGTTCTACTGGACACTGAAGGCTGACTTCGGATCATTTTCCGCCTCATACTATACACAAGATGACACCATTCGCATCAGGAGCGAAGAGACAGCCAAACACCTGGAGACTACCTTATCCGGTAAGACGGGCATCATCACCAGCTTGGAGACGGTGGAAAAGAATGAACAGCCACCCTTGGCCTACGACCTTACCGAGTTGCAACGTGATGCGAACAACCACCTGAACTTCAGTGCCAAGGAGACTTTGGACACGCTGCAGAGACTCTATGAGCAGTATAAGATCGTGACCTACCCGAGGACCGACAGCCGCTACATAACCACTGACATAGTTGCGACCATACCCCAAAGGCTTCGTGCTCTCAACCTTACCCCCTTCGCTCCCCTTGCCAGCAGTTTTGTCTCTGACGGCTTTAGGATCGACGAGCAACGTTTCGTTCAGGACCTGCAGGTCACTGACCACCATGCCATCATCCCAACCGACCAGAAGGTAGACCTCACAAAACTCTCCAAGAACGAGCTGGCTTTATGGGAACTCATCGTCATGAGGTTCCTGGAAGTTCTCAGCCCTGACTACCTCTATAAGACCACCACCCTCGTAGCCGAGGTGGAGGGGTCTCGATTCCAGACCCGCCTGACCATCCCCACCCAGCAGGGGTGGCGTGATGTGGCTCGTCTCATCGGCAGGCGTAGTGCCGAAGCTCTGCTGGAGGATGATGAACCCTTCAACGCAGCCTTGCTCAGCCTGAAGGAAGGAGGCTCTGTTTCCATCACCTCAATAAAAACAAGGCGAATGGCAACGGCCGCACCTAGCCGATATACCGAAGCAACCCTGCTTTCGGCAATGGAGCATGCAGGGCGTCTGGTTGAGGATGTGAAGCTCAAGAGACAGTTGGGCAATGGCCTGGGCACCCCTGCCACCCGTGCGGACATCATTGAGAAGCTTATCAACAATCACTATGTCGACCGACAAGGCAGGGAGCTGGTTCCCACAGCCAAGGGTAGGGAAGTGGTAAGGCTTGCACCTGATTTGCTGTGCAGTGCCCACCTTACCGGAAAGTGGGAAGAGCGCCTTTCCCGTATTGCCGATGGCAAGGAGGACAGCACCCTCTTTATCGAGGATATAAAGGACAGTACCCGCTCTCTGGTACAGCAGGTCATCTCAAGTGGGGAGACCTACGCTCCCCAGTTCAAGGAGTCAAAGGCCTGTCCTCACTGTAAGTCTCCTATGATGAAGGTCGTCGATGAGATAGGGCAGAACCACTTTATCTGCCAGCGGCTCTCCTGCTCCTATGAGGAGAAGGAGATCAAGAAACGAGTTTTTCTCGAGAATGTTGAAGAAGCTCCTGCCACTGTTGTTGTCAAGGTTGTCGCCAAGCCAAAGGAGAGTGTGCTCTCTGCTCCAAAGAAAA
>DMAO01000125.1 GCA_003446545.1 Sphaerochaeta sp. | reverse complement strand
TTTATGGAAACCATAGCTCAACGGGGTGTTCCTGCTGAAAAGCTTCTGTTTTGGCCCCAATATGCAGAAGAGTTTTATCAGCCGATCGAGAGAGACTCCCTTGATCAAGCACTACTTGCTCCCGATACGAGACTTACCCTCACCTTTACAGGCAATATTGGCCTGGCACAGGGCTTGGATATTCTTATCCCCGTCTCATTGCTGTTGCAGGAACAGGGTATTCCTGTCCGCTTCGTCCTCATCGGTGATGGCAGTGACAAGGAGCGTCTGGTTGCTCTTGTCTCGAAAAACAAGCTTGAAGATTGGTTTGTCTGTATCGAAAGACAACCAGCCCAATGTATCCCTGAACTCCTCTCTGCCTCCGATGCGGCCCTGGTCATACTGAAGAAAAGCCCTATCTTTTCCAAGACCATCCCGGCAAAGGTGCAATCATACCTAGCTTGTGGAATCCCCATCCTGGTTTCTGCTGATGGGGAAGTGCAGCAGGTTGTCAGTGAAGCGAAAGTGGGCTTTATCTCGGATGCAGAAGATGCCCAGGGGCTCTTCAAGGCTATCGTTTCCTTTTCCAAGCTTTCTTCAGAAGAAAGGTTGGAAATGGGGAAGCAGGCCAGGCTCTACTCTGATACAATGTTCTCCAAAGAAATACTCATAGACCAATTGGAGGATGTGTTACATTCTTTAGTGAAGGATACTACCCATGTTTGAAAACAAGACACTGCTCATCACCGGCGGCACCGGATCCTTCGGCAATGCTGTCCTCGACCGCTTCCTCGACACTGACATCGCAGAGATCCGCATCTTCTCCCGCGATGAGAAGAAGCAGGACGACATGCGCCACCTCTACAACAATGACAAGATCAAGTACTACATAGGTGATGTGCGCGACTACCGCAGCATCCGTGATGCCCTCAATGGTGTCGACTATGTCTTCAGCGCTGCGGCCCTTAAGCAGGTACCGTCTTGTGAGTTCTTNNGCCACTTCTACAAGAACGACAAGATCAAGTATTACATCGGCGATGTGCGCGACTATCGCAGTATCCGCGATGCCCTAAGCGGAGTCGATTTCGTCTTCAGTGCTGCCGCCTTGAAGCAGGTCCCTTCCTGCGAGTTCTTCCCCATGGAGGCGGTGAAGACCAACCTGATTGGGACAGACAACGTCCTCACCGCCTGTATCAACGCAGGGGTGAGTAAGGTCATCTGCCTCTCCACAGACAAGGCAGCCTATCCTATCAATGCCATGGGAACCAGCAAGGCGATGATGGAGAAGATCTTCGTCGCCAAGTCCAGGACAGTCTCTGAGGACAGGACCCTCATCTGCGGCACACGGTACGGTAACGTACTGTGCAGCAGAGGTTCTGTCGTACCCCTCTTTGTTGAGCAGATAAAAGCAGGCAAGCCCCTAACCATAACCGAACCCAAGATGACCCGCTTCATCATGACCCTCGATGAGGCAGTGGACCTGGTGCTCTATGCCTATGAGCATGCCCACACCGGGGACATCCTGGTGCAGAAGGCTCCGGCGAGTACCATAGGGGTCCTCGCACAGGCTGTGAAGGAGCTGTTCCACTCTGATACCGAGACCAAGGTCATCGGTATCCGCCACGGGGAGAAGATGTACGAGACCCTGCTCACCAACGAGGAGTGTGCAAGGGCCGTGGATCTCGGCTCCTTCTACTGTGTGCCCGCAGACAACCGCGACCTCAACTATGACAAGTACTTCAAGGACGGGAGCAGCAAGCGCAACATACTGACCGAGTTCAACTCGGACAATACCGAACTGCTCTCCGTCGAGCAGGTCAAGGCAAAGCTCCTCACCCTGCCGTATATCCAGGATGAGATCAGGGCATGGGAGAACCGCTAGTATGAAAATACTGGTAACCGGCTCGAACGGCTTTGTTGGGAAGAACCTCGTCTGTGAACTGAGGAATAGGGGCTATGATGATCTGTACCTCTATGATGTCGATACCGACCCAGCCCTATTGGATGGCTATACCAAAGATTGTGACTTTGTCTTCCACCTGGCAGGAATCAACCGGCCCAAGGAAGAGAAGGAGTTCATGGAAGGCAACTACGGCTTCACCAGCCTCCTTTTGGACTCGCTCAAGAGACATGGCAACAACTCCCCCATCCTCATCTCCTCCTCCATCCAGGCAGAGCTGGACAATCCCTACGGCAGGAGCAAGAAGGCAGGGGAGGACCTGCTGCTGTCCTACAGCACTGAGACAGGTTCCCCTGTCTTCGTGTTCCGCCTTCCCAATGTCTTCGGCAAGTGGTCGAGGCCTAACTACAACAGTGCAGTGGCGACTTTCTGCCACAACATAGCTCATGACCTTCCCATACAAGTCAATGACCCGAGTGTGGTGATGAGCCTTGTCTACATCGATGATGTGGTGGACTCCTTCATCAGGGCGCTGGACAATGATGTATTACAGGAGGGAGGGTACTGCAAGGTCCCGACCGTCCATACGGCCAAGCTAGGAACCATTGTAGAACTCCTCCACAAGTTTAGGGAAAGCCGCAAGACCCTCTCAGTACCCAATATGGGAAACAGCTTCGAGAAGGTGCTGTACAGCACCTACCTCAGCTATCTCCCAGAAGACCAGTTCTCCTATCCTTTGAAGATGAATGTTGATGCCAGGGGCTCCTTCACTGAGATCATCAGGACAGAGGAGCGCGGCCAGTTCTCGGTGAACATCTCGAAACCCGGCATCACCAAGGGGAACCACTGGCACCATACCAAGAACGAGAAGTTCCTGGTGGTA
>DMAO01000160.1 GCA_003446545.1 Sphaerochaeta sp. | reverse complement strand
TGATAACTGTCCATGCCCCTCAGATAGTCATAGCAGGGGCTACGACCATGGGTCGGACGCTCATGCCGTATGTCGCTGTGAGGACCCATGCAGGACTTACTGCTGACTGTACGGAGTTGGGTATAGAAGAGGGGACGGGAAACCTCTTGCAGACCCGTCCTGCCATAGGGGGGAATATCTTGGCGACGATCAGGACCCCCGACCATCGTCCCCAAATGGCTACCGTTCGTCCCCGATCAGCGCGTCCTCTGCCCCCTGATCAAAGCCGAAAGGGGACTATTGTACAGGTTCCCTTTGACCCTACATGGGATGACAGGCGCGTTGAGGTCCTGGGTATCAGAAGACCTGATGATGAGCAGACTTCCATCGAAGAGGCCGACGTGGTGGTCTCGGGAGGCAGGGGCCTGAAAAAGAGGGATAACTTTGTACTCGTAGAAGAGCTGGCACACCAGCTTGGTGCCCAGGTAGGGGCCAGCCGTGACGCCGTTGACCGTGGTTGGGCAAGGTATCCCCACCAGGTGGGGTTGTCTGGCAAGACAATATCCCCCCGCCTCTATCTGGCGTTGGGCATCTCCGGTGCTGTACAGCACCTCGCTGGCATCAAGACAGCAGGGTGTATTGTTGCTATCAATTCGGATGAGGGTGCAAACCTGCTCAACATTGCTGATTTCGCCATAGTCGGTGACCTGTTTGCAATTGTTCCTGAAATACTGCGACGCCTCGAACAAAGGAGCAAATCATGAGCACTTCCTATACACGCCTTACGAAAGAGATTATCGAAGAGCTAGAGAAGATAGTAGGTGCCAGGAATCTGATCACCGATACTGAAAAGATGGAACACTACAGCCATGATGAGACCTCAGTTGAGGAATATGCCCATATGCCGGAGGTGGTGCTTACGCCCCTTGATGTAGGGCAGGTAGCTGCTATCATGAGACTTGCTACAAAGTACGTAATCCCGGTAACCCCACGCGGGGCCGGCTCGGGGCTCTCCGGAGGAGCCATCCCGTTGTTTGGGGGAATAGTACTCTCTCTTGAGAAGATGAACAGGGTGTTGGAGATTGATGAGGCCAACCTGACTGTCACATCTGAGGCTGGCATTGTGACCAATGAGCTCAATGAGCAGCTGAAAGGAAAGGGGTTGTTTTTTGCAGGCTACCCCATGAGCCTTGAGACCTGTTTCCTAGGTGGCAACATAGCAGAAAATGCAGGTGGGGGAAAAGCGGTCAAGTATGGTGTGACAGGTCGGTACGTCCTGGGCTTGGAGGTGGTGACACCCCAGGGTGAGATAGTGGAGCTGGGGGGCAAGGTCACCAAGGATGTCAGTGGCTATGACCTGAAGCAACTGTACATTGGATCAGAGGGTACCTTGGGGGTCATTACCAAGGCTACCATCAGGCTGTTGGGTATACCCAATGTTGCTTCTGACCTTCTGGTTCCCTTCAAGAGTGCTCAGGATGCAATCTCAGTGGTCCCCCTGATCATGAAGGGGGGGATAATCCCCACCAGCATTGAATTCATGGACCGGAGTTCAATAGAGATGACCTGCTCCTACCTCAACGAGAGCCTCCCCCTGGAGGGTGTGGGGGCGATGTTGCTCATCGAGATTGACGGCTCTGATGAAGATCAGGTCGAACGTGAGCTCATAGCAGTTGGGGATCTGTGTCTTCAGCAAGGGGCGATGGAGGTGTATATCGCCGAGGATGCTTCCAACAGGGAACGGATATGGTCGGTAAGAAGGAACATCGCCGAAGCCATCAAGGTGTACAGCCCTGTCCAAAGCCTGGAGGATGTCGTTGTCCCAATCGGCTCCATTCCCCGTGTGCTCCCCGAACTCAAGCGTCTTTCTGAGAAGTATGATGTCACCATACCCTGCTACGGGCATGCAGGGGACGGCAATCTCCATGCCACGATAGTGAAGAACCCGCAAAGCAGTCTGGAGACATGGCATGATCTTGAGCCGAAGATCCTCACTGAACTGTATGCCTTTATAGTTGGTAAACTGGGAGGAAAGATTAGCGGGGAGCATGGCATTGGATTGAAGAGAAGGGCTTACCTGAAGAGCCTGACCCCTCCCTCTGAGTACAGGCTCTTTGAAGCGGTGAAGAAAGCACTTGATCCTGCGGCGATCATGAATCCTGGGAAGATACTTTGGTAGGCAATTGGTTGTTTAGTGATTAGTGAACTGCAAGGCCTTACCGTACTGCGAAATCCTCCCTATGGTATGGTTCAGAACCGATATCTCAGGCTGAGCTGGGGTAGCATATTCACTGCGAACCTGTCCTCTCTTGGGGTGTACATACCAAATATGACGAACTCTGTTCCGAAGGCAAAATGGTCGAAGAGTATTGCTTCCACGCCTACTCCGGCCCCTGCTCCAAACTCAGCAGTATAGGGACCGACTGTGTAGCCAGTACTTTCAGATCCCAGTGCCTCTTCATAGCCGCGGTGGTGGATACCTGCAAAGAGGTAGAGCGTTCCCGAGAGCCAGGAGGAAATATCGTGGCTCACCAAGGGCCGCTGTATCTCAAAGCCTAGGTTGTAGACAAATCTATCATCACCTTCTGCCACCCAAGAGTGGTAGTTCAATCCTGTGGCCAGCTGATATCCAAAGCCTTCTTCCCATCTCTGGTAGCTGATACCAAAGCCTGCAATTCTTCCCACCTGGACACCCAAGGCGTTTGGATACTGAGCCTCTGCAAAAGCAGGGGAGAGTAGCATGAGACAAAAGAGAGGGGTAACGAGCAGGGTCTTACTACGTGTACTCATAGGCGTACAATAACACCTAGTTACATGTTTGTCTGTAGGCTCGGAACTCCCTTATCGTAAACTCAGCAACCAGTTCATGAAGGTTAAACAGCATCTTTTGGTTACTCACCCTGGTGTAGACTACCAGTCTGTTCTCGGTAGGAATGGAGGTATACTTGGCGAGGGAAGCTCCTCTTTGAATTGTATGCTTGTATAGTTGGTAAACTGGAAGGAAAGACTAGTGGCAAGCATGGTATCGGGTCAAGCGGCGAAGAAGGCACTGAACCCTGCGATGATACTTTGGTAAGGGATCAGGGTTTCTGTGTGGTGATTGGAACCGCATACTCCCCCTCTGGATGTATGTACGCCGTATTGGAAAGCACCCCTATGATACACAGTACCCTGTGAGAATTGGCATTCAGATCATTTCCGATGTCTTGGTATAATCCCGATAGGTGAATAGACGTCTACCAGGTGTTCATGCATTCGGCCGTTACTTTTGTACTATCATAATATCTGAATTAAACTTTGACATCCAAAACCAATGGGTGTTTAATGAAAGTGGTTTCAAAAAAAATCTAAGGAGGACGCTATGGACGTTGTATTGATCATGGTATTGGCCTTTGTCGGCTATATCATCGCATACAAACTATACGGTGAGTTTATCGGGAAAAAGATTTTTCAGCTTTCTGACAAGAACAAAACCCCTGCTGAAGAATTCGAAGATGGTATAGACTATGTACCAACAAAGAAAGGTATCATCTTTGGCCACCATTTTACCTCTATTGCCGGTACAGGCCCTATCGTAGGGCCTGCAATCGCAGTCATTTGGGGCTGGGTTCCAGCTATGATCTGGGTCTTTGTCGGATCAATTGTCATGGGGGCCGTACATGACTTCTCAGCCTTGGTCATGTCCTTGAGAAACCAGGGGAAATCAATCTCTGAGATTTCTGCCCAATACGTAAGCAAAAGAATTCGGTATGTCTTCTTCCTCATCGTATTCATCGAGCTGTGGCTATTCCTCGCTATCCTGGGAATGATCATCGCGGTAATTTTCCATATGTATCCACAAGCTGTATTACCTGTTTGGATGGAGATTCCTATTGCTATCATGTTGGGGCGTGCAATCTATAAACGAAACGCGAATGTGACAAAAGTCACCTTTATAGCCGTTTTGGCAATGTACGTTTTTGTTGTTCTTGGCCATTGGGTTCCCCTTGACATGCCGGCAATTGGAGGTATGCCTGCAACAGGGACTTGGACAATCATCTTGTTCATATACGCCTTTATCGCTTCAACCCTTCCTGTAACAACCTTGTTGCAACCTAGGGATTATATCAACGCTTGGGAACTGTTTGTTGCGATGGCCCTGTTGATACTTGGTATAGTTTTCGCATCATTCAGTGGCTTGCATTTTGTAGCCCCTACCGTACAGGCAACGCCTGAGGGAGCACCCTCCCTTTGGCCTTTCCTCTTTATCACCATCGCCTGCGGAGCCATTTCTGGATTCCACGCCGTAGTAGCCTCGGGAACAACAGCCAAACAAGTTGCACGGGAAGAGGATGCCAAATTTGTCGGATACGGTTCCATGTTGATGGAAGGGGCCCTTTCCGTACTGGTAATCATAGCGACAACAGCTGGTATCGGACTTGCTGCCCGTGGTGACACCACAGCCCTTACAGGTATGGCAAAATGGACGGAACACTATGCATCCTGGAGTACCGCTGCAGGGCTTGGTGCAAAAGTCAGTGCATTTGTCGAAGGGTCTGCCAATATGATCAGTTATCTTGGTATTCCCCAATCTTTTGGTTTGATTATCATGGGTGTCTTTGTGGCCTCCTTTGCCGGGACCTCTCTCGATACAACTGCTCGCCTTCAGCGGTATGTCATCCAAGAATTGCTTGGTACCAACCGTGTTGGGGCTTCTGAAAAAAAGACCTTCTTCACAAACAAATACGGAGCCACCATCCTTGCGCTGATCACTGCACTCATTTTGGCATTCTCAACAGGGGTAGGGGGTACAGGGGCTTTGGCTCTCTGGCCGTTATTCGGGGCAAACAACCAAGCTCTGGCTGCCCTTGCTTTGTTTACCGCCTCGGTGTATCTCAAACAATCCAAGGGAACGAAATATCTCGTAACCTTCATTCCTGCATGCTTCATGATGTTCATGACAACGTGGGCACTTATCAGCAATGAGATCACATATTTTGCAACTGGCCAGGTCTTGCTGGGTTCCATCAATCTCATCATCATTCTCATTGTTGTCTTTGTCGCTTTCGAAAGTTTTAAGGCATTGTTCAGAAAAGTAGGAAAAGTGATTCCAGAACCGAGTATGGCTTAGGTATCATTTTTCAAAATATCCGTACAGGACAGCCGATTCTGGCTGTCCTGTTGCAAAAGTTTTCCTGCATAGGAAGTATCTCAGTATGGATAAACGTGATTTTCTCACAATTCGAAGACAATCCTACAGCATGATTGCTTTGATTCTTTTCGGATTGCTCCTTGTTTCCCTAGTACACAGGTTCTTTCCCAATGTGCAAAGCGCAATGGAAGCAGACAGGATCAATTCAGTAATGGCCATGTTGGGTGTCACTCTTTTTGCAATTGGCATTCCCATACTTCTTAGGACAGGATATTTCCAGAAAGGATCAAGAGAAGGGGGATTGCACCTCTCTGATTTCCTGCGTATGAAGCGATTGGTCATTTCTTCTGTAGGCATCGGTGAGTTTTTTATGCTTTTTGCATATTACCTTCCCATCTATACCTACCATCTGTATTTGTCGGTTCTACTAGGACTCTATGGGATCTATTCCATTTTCCCTTCCAGGGCTACCTATCAGAAAGAACTGCAAAGCTTTGGAGTGCTTGATGAAAATGATTAGACACCTTGCCAATGTCGTAGGCGAATTTCTGGGAGGCATTCACACCGCTTCGATGTACAAGGCTACGGCTCAGATAGAATATGAAATCAAGGAGATGGAAAACTCCTTTACCCTTATGTTGTTTGGGAATTTTGTGGGGTTACCCTCACCTCCGATGCCTTTGGCACTGGACCTCTTGCCAGTCATGGCGGATGATTTGGATCGGATGCTGCTTCGCTCCTCACAGACAGGAAATGGGCTCAGTGAACTTGCAAGCATCATGGGAGAACCCTAATGGCACAGCTACATATGTATATTGGGAAAGGCGGAGTCGGGAAGTCGACCAGTTCTTCAATGGAGGCTATCCGCTTTGCAAAAGACAAAGCAAAGAAAGTCTTATTGGTTTCAATGGACCCGGCCCATAACCTGCATGACCTCTTCGAGACTAGGCTGGGGGAGAAACAGACAAAGGTAACATCAAATCTCTCTCTCAGCGAATTCGACCTAGACAAGAGAAGTCGAGAGTATATGGCTTCCATTAGGAAGGAACTGAAAGGTCTGTACCACTACCAGCAAGCCCTTAATATCGACAAATACTTCAACATTCTGAAATTTGCACCTGGTATGGAAGAATACGCCTCATTGTTGGTTCTGGAACAATGTTTTTCAGAGAACCGCTACGATGAAGTGCTTATCGATACGCCTCCCACCGCTCTCACCCTGAAAACTCTGGCGTTGCCATCCGTAAACCTCCATTGGGTCGATCATCTGATAGGGATGAGGGAGGAAATCGTTCAGAAAAAGAATTGTATCGCCAATATCAGAAAAGAGAATCTCAACACTCTGAGTGAAGATCCTATCTTTGGCAGGTTAATCCGTATGCAAAAACGTTATGCTAAGCTCAAGGAACAACTGATGGATACAGAGATTACCGAAATATGTCTGGTGCTCAACGAAGATGATCTGAGCTTTTCCGAAAGCCTCATGATCAAAGAACAGCTGAAATCACTTTCCATAAGCATCAGCAAGATACTAGTAAACAAGGGTTCTGAGCAATCACAGCAAATGGAAAGAATCGCCAACTCGTTCCCGGAGTCTTCCCTAGAGCTGATCCCCTTAGGGGATAACCCAATACAGGGATTGGAAAATCTCGATAGCTTTTCGGAAAGAATCACCATGTATAGGCAAAGATGATTTCCGGGTGGTTGTATCTGGGCCCTTCTTGAGTTGTGAAAATATCATGGTATACTATAGCTGTAGTTCTTTTGCAATTGTGCTTCCTAACGTGTATCTGAATGGGATGTCTATTTGATACGCTGTTCGTTAGGAAGATGATTCAGAAAGGGGGAGCCTATGAAGAACATCCTAGTACCGCTTGATGGAACGGAGAGAAGTCTCCAATCAGTACAGCTCGTCAAGGAACTTTTTGTCCAAAGGAGGTGAATATAACGCTTCTGACTGTTCGTGAAGATTACAAGTCTCCTGAAGCCCTCTATGAGACGGAGAAGGTGGTGAAGGAAACCCTGCCAATGCTGGAATCGGCTGCAAAGCGACTTGTAGGGTATAGTGTGAAGGAACATGTAGGCTTTGGCCAGGCAGGAGAGACCATACTCGAATATGCAGAGTCAAATGGTATGGATACCATCATCATCTCCCGAGCGACTCATTCAGGTTGGTCTATGTTTGTAGGGTCAGTGGCAGTGCACATCGTTAAATATGCAAAATGCATTGTGATCATCGTCCCAGAAAAAGAGAAGAAGTAGGATACGGAAAAAACGTAGGGGCAATGATTCGTTGCCCCTACCTGAAAACTTTGGCATAACCGGTGCATTCCCAAAAGCCAGCAGACGGCATTACCGCTTCATGTTGGAAGGGATGGAAGGACGGGAAAGGGCCTTGAAAGCAATGGGGATACCATTGCTTGTCCGCCTATGGCATGATAAGACCGGTGGCCATCTATCACGAGGTGATGAAGACAGGTCTATCTGATGTTGCCCCCTTTCTTGAGGAACTGATAGTCCGTCGGGAACTGGCAATGAACTTTGTCTATTATAATGCCCTGTACGATTCGTACGAAGGGTTACTACAGTGGGATCGTATGACCTTAGCCAAACATCAGGGTGATGAACGAGCCTACCTCTACTCTAGGGAACAGCTTGAGAGTGCCCAGGCCCATGACAAATACTGGAATACCGCCCAGAAGGGGCTTGTCGAACTTGGTACCATCCACATCTACAAGCGCATGTACCGGGGAAAGGAAATCCTGGAATGGGGCAAGACTCCCCAAGAGGCTTTCACTACAGAGCTCTATCTCAAAAACAAGTACCAGATGGATGGCAGCGATCCCAATGGCTTTGCAGGCGTTGCCTGGTGCTTTACCGACCTTGGACTGAACGAGCGATCTTCGGCAATGTCAGGTATATGAATGACAAGGGCTTGGAAAGGAAGTGCAAGATGCAGGGGTACCTGAAACGCATTGAAGAGCAGCTGCAGGCCTATGGGACTTCTGCTAGTACTGTTGAAGATACGTTGTTCACATGAGTATCTGTTACAGCCTCTCCCTACACAGAGGCATACTCATGCACCTCGGGCCACCTCTTCCCCGTACCAACTCTGATCCTCGGATAGGGATTACCTCTATGCCATTGTTTTGCAATACTTCATTCGATACCACATTCCTGCAGTAGGTGATTACTTTCCCCGGTGCAATAGCCAAGGTATTGGTGCTGTCGTTCCATTGCTCCCTAGCAGAGGCGATGGCATCACTGCCACCGCTCTTGATTATATTCACCGCAGGGACGCCCAAAGCCTTTTTCAGAGCCTGCTTGAGGGAAGGTTCAGCATGGATATCAAGGTTATCGTTCTTGCCCTGTTTCATGCTGAATACCTTCACAGCAGATCCAATGCCTGGGAACATGCAAAAGGCATCACGGTCAACCATGGTAAATACGGTATCAAGATGCATGTATGCCCTTGTATAGGGAATCTGGATGACAATCACAGTCTCAAGACCCTCACCGCCTGCTTCAATAGGGGAGAGCATCCTTCTTGCAAAGCCCTCTATTGCCCAGACATCGGTCCTGGCACTGCTTCCGCAGATGACACACTTGTCGCTGAGCATCAGGATGTCGCCACCTTCGATACTGCTCTTTGCCGTGTAGTCCTGATGGATACGGGCAGAAGCGAACAGGGGATTATGCCTTGCGATCAGAGAAAGCAGCCAGTTCTCCCTCCTTCTTGATTCGGTCTTCATCACATTGATGGATACCCCACCCCCTACAACAGTAGCAGGGTCGCGGGTAAAGTAAAGGTTGGGAAGGGGAGGGATATAGTAGGGGAACGTATCACGAATATAGTAGGAAAGGGTCTTGTGCCTTACCTTGTCATCGACTTCAGTCTTGAGCAGTCCTCCAATACAGAAGGACACTAGCTGTCTGGCATCGGAAGCCTGCAGGTGTTCCTCAATGATCTGCTTGAGAGAAGGGGAGAAGATCTGAGAAGTGTTGACAAGATATTCAACAGCAAGCTTTTGTTGCCCTTCATCTTGGAATACCTCTTCCAGCAGAGATTCAATATAGAAGACTGTACAACCCTGTTCTCTCAGAACGGATGCAAACATATCATGCTCACTCTGCATCTGTGCAAGAAAGGGAATGTCTTCAAACAACATTGAATCAAGATACTGCGGGGTCAGAGACTCCAGCTCTCTTCCAGGGCGATGCAACAACACGGACCTGAGGTTTCCGACCTCTGAGGTAACGCTAATGGGTGAACTCATGGCAATGACCTTTTCCTTCTGGTGATTAAACTCTGACAGTATAGTATTGCTTCGCTTTGAATAATAGGCTTGAATACACTTTCAGGCAGATATGTACCATAGTGTTAAGCGATAAAAGATAGCCCGTCCTTTGTAGATATACCTTCTACTAAGGATGGGCTTCTTCAGAGAAAGATATCTCTCCTCCAGGTTTTTAGCGTTGCCAACAGCCTCACCTGTTCAGC
>DMAO01000204.1 GCA_003446545.1 Sphaerochaeta sp. | reverse complement strand
GAGTGATGCCGGCCCCAAGGGTAGAGATGACAGGCTGAAGCTTGTCATTGCCCAACACACGGAACTCCTGGGCTTTCTCTACATTCAGCATCTTTCCCCAAAGAGGAAGAATTGCCTGGAACTTTCGGTCACGGCCCTGTTTAGCCGAACCACCTGCAGAGTCACCCTCAACAATGAAGACCTCACACTTGGAAGGGTCCTTCTCCGAACAGTCGGCCAGCTTCCCGGGAAGTCCGCCGCCCTCGCTCTTCTTGCGAATCTGCTCACGTGCCTTACGCGCCGCTACCCTGCCAAGGGCAGCGCTGATGATCTTCTCAAGCACTTTCTCAGTTATTGCAGGAAACTCATCAAAATAATTGCCCAGCTTCTCGTAGACCATGGAGTAGACAATGCCGCTTACAGCAGAGTTGCCTAATTTCATCTTTGTCTGCCCCTCGAACTGAGGCTCGGGAATCTTCACAGATATGATGGCTGTAAGGCCTTCGGAGATATCACTTAATTCGAGCTTCTCCTCATATTTCTTCAAGAGCTTGATGTTTTTCTGTAACTGTACGTTGATGACCCTGGAAAGTCCTGTCCTGAAACCAGTGAGGTGGGTCCCCCCTTCACGGGTGTTGATGTTGTTCACATAGGAGAGAACCTTCTCGTCATACTTGTCATTGTACTGCAAGGCAATCTCGACCTTAACGTTGTCACGGTCACCCTCAACAGAGATAGGGGGGTCGTTGAGCACATGCTTGAACTCATTGAGATAGCTTACAAACTGGCTGAGGCCACCCTCTGCATGGAAGGTTTTCTCCCGGATTTCCTGTTCTCGCCTATCGGCGACAGTGATGGTAATGCCCTTGTTCAGGAAAGAGAGTTCACGGAACCTGTTCACAAGGGTGTCATAGCTGAAGGAATTCTGCTCAATGATTGAGTAGTCGGGGCTGAAGCTCACTATAGTACCGCTTCGATCACTATCTCCTGTCTGCAAAACCTGCGTCTGAGGCAGACCTTTTGAATACACCTGCTTGAAGATGCCCCCATCACGGTAGACAACCACTTCCATCCAATCAGAGAGTGCATTTACACACGAAACACCCACACCATGCAACCCACCAGAAACCTTATAGGAATTCTTATCGAACTTTCCTCCGGCGTGCAGTTGGGTCAAGGCAATTTCCAAAGAACTCTTATTCTCAGTAGGATGCATCTCAACAGGTATGCCGCGTCCATTATCCTCAACGGTGCAGACTTCTCTTCCTTCCTCATTTCGGTCGAGATATACCTGAATATCAGTACAATACCCTGCCATAGCTTCATCGATACTGTTATCCACCACCTCATACACGAGATGATGCAGACCATCGATGCCAGTGGAACCAATATACATTCCGGGTCGTTTTCTTACAGCCTCTAGGCCCTTGAGGACCTGGATGCTCCCGGCAGAATAGGTATTTGTTGAAGCTTCCATATGCGAACCACTATGGTGCAGTGGCGGCTGGAAGTTTCCTTTGTCAAAGCTCCCTTCACTCATTAGTTATATCCTTGTGTAATAATAAAAAAAGGCTTACGCCAATCCTTACTGATTATACCAGAGACAGGGGTTTGTTGCAAGCATTCCGGTGAAAAAGTGGGGATTAATAACTGCTTTTTAGACAATAATTTATACGCCTACCTACGGAGGTTATCAAACAGCTCTTGCAAGCCGATGACCTACAGAGTAAAATGGTCCCATGAGCGACACAAACAGTAACTATTATGAATTCTGGCAGGAGACAATCCTCCGAATACAGGAAACACTACCAGTACAGGAATATTCGACCTGGTTCAACCGTATTGTCTACGTTGGATCGGAAGATAAAAAAGTCATCCTTGCCGGAGCGAGCCAATTTATCCTTGACACAGTAATAGCCAGGTATAGAGATCTGCTGGTAAATACGCTATGCGAACTTACCGGAGAGGAAATAGGGGTGGATTTCATCGTAAAGAGCCTTTCTGAAATACAGGAACACAAGAAAGCTGACCCTTCATCCATCATTGAGCCGCCCACAGAAACAAAACCCGCTCAAGTGCCACAACTAAAGAAAGTATCCCAAGAGACAACGATGAAAATCAAAAAGGATTGTAATCTCAACTACTCCTATAAGTTCTCCAACTTCATTATTGGGGACAACAGCACCTTCGCATACAATGCAAGTCTGGCAATAGCCAAAAATCCAGGAGTGAGCTACAACCCTTGCCTGATCTACGGAGGGGTCGGACTGGGAAAGACTCACCTCCTAAGCTCCATAGGCAACCACATCATCGACAACACTCCTGAACTGAAGGTGATGTACGTCACAGCTGAGATGTTCACCAACGAGTTTATAGACTCTGTCGGGTCAAACAAGATGCAGAGCTTCAAAAACAAGTTCAGAAAGGTTGATGTGCTGCTCATCGACGACATCCACTTCCTCCAAGGTAAGGATGGGACACAGGAAGAGCTTTTCCACACATTCAACAACCTCTACGAATCAAAAAAACAGATGGTATTCACCTGTGATAGACCAATCAGCGAGTTGAAGAACATCAGTGACCGTCTGAGCTCTAGGTTTGAACGAGGACTGAATGTTGACCTGCAACCACCTTCATACGAAACTAGGGTAGCAATCCTCAAAAACAAGACAGAGCAGAGAGGAAGCTCTATGAGTGAGGAAATTCTAGACTACATAGCAACCAACGTCTGTACCAACGTAAGGGATCTGGAATCTTCCCTGACCAAGCTGATAGCCTTCAGTGAACTTCTTGACCAGGAGCTCACCTTGGACAAGACAAAGGAACTTCTGGGAACCCTTCCTTCCCTTGCTGCAAATGCAAACCAGACCCTCTCCATCGATACCATAATCAAGGTCGTCGGCGAATGTTTCAATGTCAGCTCCTTTGAAATAAAAGGCAAGAAAAAGAACAAGAGCCTCATCCAACCCAGACAGATATCCATGTACCTTGCCAGAGATATAACTGAGTACTCAACAACTGAAATAGGCACTGAGTTCGGAGGTCGCGACCATACCACAGTAATGCACTCATATGACCGCATTGAATCCCTGATGAAAAGCGATGAGGCCTTCACCAATACTGTGTTAAAATTAAAGAGGGACTTAATGAATGTTAAGCGATAAATTCCTGTGGATATCCTATGGATAGGTTGTGGATAACTTCCAAAACCTGTGGATAGCCACATTTGCTTGTGGAGCAATTGTGGACAACTTCAAGAGTTATCCACAAGATAGCAAAAACTAAGGATAGGTTGTATAATGAATTATTCAGTTATCCACAGAATCCGTGCTACTATTACTACTGTTACTAACATATATTAAATATTAGGAGTCTAAGATGAAATTCGTCTGCAGCAAAGAATCAATACTCAATGAGGTCATATATTCAATGGATTTTACGAGTCAGAGAAACTCACTTTCGGTCACATCAAACGTCTACTTGGAG
>DMAO01000258.1 GCA_003446545.1 Sphaerochaeta sp. | reverse complement strand
CCCGGCAGGATTCGAACCTGCGACCTACGGATTCGAAGTCCGGAACTCTATCCAGCTGAGCTACGAACGCATCACTACCATGTATGCACACCAATGCTATACAAGGGTGGATGACGGGGCTCGAACCCGCAACAACCAGATCCACAATCTGGTGCTCTACCATTGAACTACTTCCACCATGGTAAGCTGAAGCAGTGGTTATTTACCAGTGCGTTTCAACGTTGCTTACTATGCCTTAAACCCCTGTATTTGTCAACAACCCTATGGAAAATTTTGCAGAATTTGGCCGTTATCTGGCAAAGCTTTGTCAGACAGTCACTTGCTAACCTTGCTCAAGAAGTTCTTCTCAGGCATCTGCTGACCATTTTCCCCCTTTATTGTTGTGGTGTACTGCCTCTACATAGGCTAGGTGGTGTTTCCATCTGATGCTCCTGCCGGCTAACAAGGGAATAAGCTCCTCTTCAATACCGGACAGGTCCACTTCAACTGAGAGGCCCTCCCATGCCCAACGGTACGAGGTTCCGAGCCACCGCTTGATGTCAGCCTTGGTGATGAACCTGTTTTCAAACAGATCCTGCTGTTCCAGCTTGGCAGTTAAGCCACTCCTAGCAAAGGCCCCCACCAGATCCGTTGACTTCCAATTTGAGAGAGGGTTGCCCTCTCCTCCATATATGATCGTCTCTGCTTGCATGAGTATATTTCGCAAGCCGGAGGGACAAAAGTCCGAAAGCCGAGACCCTTCTGATGGCACTCCCTCTGCAAAGCGTAGCACCCCTTGCTCCGCAAGACGTACGTTCAGAAGATCCATGAGCGGGGACTTCTCTGTAAGGCGGGTAAGCACATTACGCCCTAAGATTACCTCAAAAACCAGGCCCTCTTCCAAAGAAGAAAGGACCTCTTCCAAGGGTGCTTGTACAATAGTTGGCTTATCGAGACTCTGCAGTGAGTCTGCATAGTGGCTGATGTGCTGCATCTGATCAGAGGTCTGCACCTGTGCAACGACCAGCCCTTCAGGAGTCTGCCTGTATGCTTCCCAGAGCAGTAGGCCATGACCTGCGTTGCAGATGAGTGCCCTGTCACTTCTACGAAGGGTAAGAGAGGAGAATAGGGTAGTGCGAATGCCCTGTAGCATCGCACCCCTCTCGCTTGTTGTCCTGCTCAACCACCGTTCCCTATCCTTGTCCCCTGGGGAGTAGGTGAGGTTCTCGACGAAGGCATCCGATTCAATGCTCTCCAGCTGTTCTTCCCTGCGACGATTCACCTCGCTACGGATATTTTTCTCGTACCCTTGGGCGCTTGGCTGGTAGTATACCTTGCCCTGCAGTGCAGTCGGCAAGTATTGCTGTGCTACCCAATGGTCCTGGAATGCATGGGGATAGAGGTAGCCCTGTCCATGGCCAAAACCCTTCGCATCACGGTTGCCATCCCTAAGATGGTTGGGAACCTCATCCTGAGCCTCCTCTTCAACACCCTTAAGGGCATCAAAAAATGCCATGGCGGAGTTGCTTTTGGGTGCTGTAGCCAGATATAGGGCGGCATGGGTCAGATGGAACCTCCCTTCAGGGAAGCCTATCCTTTCAAAGGCCTGGGCATCGGCGCCTACGACCACTATAGCATTCGGGTCGGCGAGCCCCACGTCCTCGCAGGCGCTGATGAGCATCCTCCTGAAGATGAACTTGGGGTCCTCACCTGCGCTTACCATCCTGGCAAGCCAGTAGAGGGAGGCATCGGGGTCGCTGCCGCGCAAACTTTTTATGAAGGCGCTGATGACATCAAAATGATAGTCCCCCTCCTTGTCATACAGCACAGCCTTGCGTTGGATGCTCTGTTCTGCTGCATCGCCCGTTATATGGATATGAGTCTTCTCTGGGGGTGGAAAGTGCTCGACAGACGTCTCCACCGCAAGTTGTAGGGCATTGAGTAGGGAACGGGCATCACCATTGGCCACATCGATGATATGCTCAAGGGCGCCCTGGTCAAAGCTGACCTCGAAGGCTCCATAGCCGCGGCTCTTGTCCCTCAAGGCCTGGAGGGCTATCGCTTCCAGGTCTGTCTTCGTGAGGCTTTTCAGCTGGAAAATCCTTGACCGGCTTACCAGAGCGGCATTCACCTCAAAAAAGGGGTTCTCAGTCGTGGCGCCAATGAGGATGAAGGTTCCGTTTTCCACCCAAGGCAAGAGGGCATCCTGCTGGCTTTTGTTCCACCGGTGGACCTCATCTATAAAGAGGATCGTCCTCTGCTCAAAGAGTTCAAGGCGGTTCTTGGCCTCTTCAATCTCGTAACGTAGTTCCTTTACCCCTGAAAGCACTGCGTTTAGGGTGCTGAAATGTCTCTTTGTGGTGTTTGCAATCACCCGTGCCAAGGTTGTCTTGCCTGTTCCCGGAGGTCCGTAGAAGATTACAGAGGATAGTTGGTCGGCCTGGATCGCCCTTCTCAACAGCCTTCCTTTCCCTATGATGGCATCCTGTCCTATGTACTCGTCCAGCACCCTGGGACGCATACGGAAGGCCAAGGGTTGGTGTCTTTCTGCGCTCTGTTCGCTTGCTGCTTCGAAAAGATTCATTGTGGTACCTTTTTGTTGAGTATCTCATAGAAAGAGCCTGTACCTTGGAATACAGGAGTTGTTCTCAGGTACAGTTCTCCCTTGGTAAGTTCGCTCAAGTAGGACGAGAGAAATATCTGGATGAGATGCTCTGTAAGATCATCGCCAAGGGGAGGAAGGCTCTCTTCACCCAGAAGAGCTTTTGATCGTGACCAGATGGCATACCTATCGGTAAGCATCTGATAGGTCTCATCGCTGGAAGAAAGTGATTCCTCGAGCATTGATCGGACATCATCCTCAATTTCCTTCTGATAGGTAACGAGCAACAGGGCCGTCGCACTGCTGTCGCTCTCTTGCATGACAGCGCGGGGGTCCTCAATCACCAACTTCCCTATATAGGGACTGAGCAGGCCGCTCATCGCTATGGTTGCGCCCCTGAAGGCTGTGATAACCTGTCTGGACCAGAGTGCAAGATGTTCCTCCAGCCGGGGAATCTGCTTCTGGTCCAACAGCGAGGCTGAGGAGGGGGGGACTAGGGTAGTGAGTGTCATTTTGGAGTGCATGGTGGCCTCAATTCGTTCGCTAGCGGTTTGGACCACCTCACGCAGAGCCATGCGTATCTCATCGGGGCTCACTTCCTTCTGGTTGTGAAGGGAGGAGCAGCCGCTGAGTAGGGTGAGCAAAATGAGTAGGGG
>DMAO01000265.1 GCA_003446545.1 Sphaerochaeta sp. | reverse complement strand
AAATCGGGTACCTTGCGAATTACGTTGTCCAAATCATACTGTGTGTCCATAGGCCTCTCGTTAGGGGTAACTTTTTCTGAATGCACTTACGCGGGCACTCGCTGATTCACTGTAATCAGAGCGTACTCCATCTTGTAGATACTTATAAGCAAGGGCTGCGATCATAGCCCCATTGTCAGTGCAGAGTTTCAAAGAAGGAAATGCAACCTCATAGCCGCCTTTTTCCAAGGCTGTGAGTTCGCTGCGTAAGAGGGAGTTTGCGGCAACCCCTCCACCGGCGCTTATACGCTTGAGCCCGGTATCCTCCAGAGCAAGGCGAACACGACGCATCAGCATCCCCACCGCCACCCTCTGAAAGGATGCCGCAATATTCTGGGGGCTCTTTTCACTCTCCCCGTCCCAAAATTGGTCACACTGGTTAATCACAGCACTCTTGAGTCCACTATAGGAGATATCATACCGGTGCTCACCGTGGCTCAAGGCAGAACCAGGGAACCGGAAAGCCAGAGGATTACCACTCTTTGCAAGTCGGTCGATGGCCACCCCCCCGGGATACCCAAGGTCATAGTGCTTGGCCACCTTGTCAAAGGCCTCTCCTATGGCATCGTCGATGGTAGTGCCCAAGACCTCAATCGTATCATAGTCATCGACTCTACAGATGACCGTATGTCCCCCTGATACCAATATGCCCAGATAGGGATAGGCCAAGGGCTTCTCAACCTGGGAGGCATATAGATGGGCTCGGATATGGTCTATGGTTATAAAGGGAACATCCAAGGTGGCGGCAAAGCCTTTTGCAAAGTTCAGCCCTACAAGCAGTGATCCCAAAAGACCTGGCCTGCTGGTTACGGCAACAGCATCGATATCTGAGATGCTGAGTCCACTCTTCTCTATTGCTGCCTGAACTACCTGTGCAATCCACTCAGTATGCAGTCTTGAGGCAAGTTCAGGGACAACCCCCTCATAGGGTTTGTGCAGTTCTATCTGTGTGGCGACCACATTGCTCAGAATCTCATTGCCATTGCGAACAATAGCAGCAGAGCATTCATCACAAGAGGTCTCAATGCCTAGAACGTTCATGTATCGTCGTCCTCATCGTCAAAATCGTCGTCATATTCGTCATCAAAGTCAGAAAACTCGAAAGGCTCAAAATCAAAGTCAAACTCATCTTCAGAGACCATCTCCGCTATATCACTGAGCTCCATGCCATATTCAAGGGCCTCCGGAAACATATCAAGAAGGAATTGGGCAACATCAGGTTGCCAGCTCTCTCCCACCCGCGTGGGAACCTTACTTCTATGAGTGTTCAGCAGCATCACAACTTCCTGTGTCACCGCATGGCTAAATAGTCCTTTAGTTTTCAAAATATCCCCTCTTCATTGCATAGCGTACTGACAATGGAAGACAAGGTCAACTGATGAAGATTTACACCCCAAATCCATATAGAATCGTGATACAAACACAGTAGTTTCATGTTCCCGAGATTTGAAGATAGCAAACCTACCTATTTTACCAAACATCCTAAAAGGTGCTTCATTCAAGGGTGGTATGACAGATGCAGTTTCTCCCTGCATCCTTTGCCTTATAGAGCTCTCTGTCCGCACATCTGTACATCTCGTCAAAACTTGCAGTCCATGAGAAACACAAGCCGACACTAATCGTACAGGAAACTGGATTCCCTTCGATTTGCAGTGCGGTCTCTTCCACCTGGCGGCGAAGATTCTGTGCCCATGCAAGAGTCTCCACTTCGCTTGAAGAATCATGGGAGATGGCAAACTCCTCACCTCCCATCCTGCCCATGAAGTCAGTGCCAACCAAATTCTTGGTAGCACAAGCAACGACAGCCTGCAACATCTGATCACCTACCATATGACCATACCTGTCGTTGACCAGCTTGAAATGGTCAATATCGAAAAATACAAGAGAAGTTTCCTGCACTCTCCTGAGCAAGCGTTTCTCCACCTTCTCAATGAAGGTCCGCCTGTTATAGATACCTGTCAGACCATCATGTTCGGCACGAATCTGCAACAGATCGTTTTTCCGTTTTTGCTCGGTGTTGTCCTTTAGCAGGGATATGGTCCCAATTATGGCACCATGCTCTGTCTTGAT
This sequence comes from Sphaerochaeta sp., assembly GCA_003446545.1. Classification (GTDB taxonomy): domain Bacteria; phylum Spirochaetota; class Spirochaetia; order Sphaerochaetales; family Sphaerochaetaceae; genus Sphaerochaeta. The sequence goes on along the minus strand of DMAO01000265.1, from coordinate 542 downwards.
GACATAGATACTGCAGTCATAGTAAGACTCATAACGGTAGAAGGAGAACGCCACTTCCGTTCCCTGGCTCAAGAATTCATGCCATTGGGGAACCTCAGTAGCAAGGTTGGAAGCCAGATCACTGAGGGTCGGGCCCATCATGGAGAGGGCCGCTTGGTTGGCTTCAAGAATCTTCCCTTGTGCTGAGGCGATGACTATTCCATCGCCTAGGAAGTGAAATACCTGTTCGCGTGCCAAAGGGGCTATTTTAAACAGGTCGTAGCGGTATATTCCCAACATCATGCACAAGGCGGAGATTGCAAAGATTCCAGAGATGGGAACCAAGTGTGCAAACGAGTCACCCATCACTACCTTCAGCAACGAATAGAAGGTCCCAACCAGCATGCCTGAAAAAATAGTCAGGTTTTGCATCCGGGAGACTGTAGTTGTTCGGAGTGCGAAGATACCCAGTATACCCAAGGCCATGAGGGAAAACAGTATGTTGAATGAGATCAAAAACTGAGCTAACAGGGTTGGGACTATGACCAGTGACTCTGAAAGCG
>DMAO01000319.1 GCA_003446545.1 Sphaerochaeta sp. | reverse complement strand
TACCCTTTCTCAGGGCACAGGCAAATTCACGAAGCTTCAAGGTGAGAAGTTTGTTCATTGTCTTGGTTTCCTCTGATACCTTGCTCTCGGGCATTGCTTCCTTGGGAACAACACCATACTTGCGTATCAGATTCGAAAACATATCCCACTGGCCACCATCGCCAAGGGGATCCTTGAGCAGGTAGCTCACAATCCTTCCTTCCAAAGGTTCCTCCAATGTTTCCAGGATGTTCTCCAGAAAATGGTTTGATTTCTCAAGCTTATCCCAGAATAAGGGATAAGCTTGGGAGAGTTCCATATTCTTGAGGTTGAGTTTGTCCATGATTTCCATGCGCATAACATTGTGGGCAGCGAACATCCAACAGCGGCCCGATTTTTTCTGATTGGTCATATCACCGGTTTTTATGGTGACGGAGAAAGCGTGGCGGTTTTCGGCCACTGCCTTCACCGTTGCGCAGCTTTCAAAGATTCCATTGGCTATCGTGGCATGCATTGCCACCCTATTTTTCTTGTCAGCTCCAAATGATTCTTCAAATGCGTTGAGTGTATCAAATCCAATATTCTCTTTCATGGGTTACCTCTACTTTTTTGGTCGTATGCATGTTTTCATGACTTGACCGCCGATCTTGCCAGTGCATCTCAATGGTGCCGAATTTCCTACAATACTATGGTGTGGATGAGACTTGTGCCCTATGGTTCCTATCGCACCTCAATGATCTTGTACCTCTGAGTCCCCAGTCCGATCTTCTCTGCATGATCAAGGCCTGTCCTCCAATTGGTCTGGGGGTGGTTGGTATCCAGATTGTCAGCATGGCCTTTCTTCCCTTCTGTAAGCTGAGTGCCTATGATGGGAGGTTGGGCATTGACCATGTCCACACAGGCCCTATCGAGGGCTACCGGATCGAAGGAAGCGAACATCCCCACATCAGGGACGATGGAGAGGTCATTCTCCCCATGACAGTCGCAGTTGGGGGAGATGTCGATGACCACGTTGATATGGAAAGATGGCCTGCCGTCACACACAGCCTGCGAATACTCGCTAATCTTATAGGTGAGCTTGTCATTGGAACTGCTGTCTCCCGGTTGGATCGCATCGGTAGGGCAGACGCCGATGCACATGCCGCATCCCACGCACTTGGTGTGGTCGACCAGGGATGTGCCTTTGGTTATTTGTGGTGCGTCATGGGCACAGATCTTGGTACAAGAGCCGCATTTGATGCACAGGCTTTCTGTAATCTGGGGCTTGCCGTCGCTATGCATCTCCATCTTGCCTCTGCGTGATCCGCTGCCCATGCCGAGGTTCTTCAGCGCCCCTCCAAATCCTGTGCCCTCATGACCCTTGAAGTGGGCAAGTGAAATGACAATGTCGGCATCCATGATGGCGCGCCCTATCTTGGCCTGCGTGACATACTCGCCATTGCGCACAGGGACCAGGGCCTCATCGGTTCCTTTCAGGCCATCGGCTATGATGACATGGGCACCCGTTGCATAGGGCATGTATCCATTCTTGTAGGCACTTTCCATATGATCGAGGGCGTTCTTTCTGCCACCCACATACAGGGTGTTGCAGTCAGTCAGAAAAGGTTTGCCTCCAAGCTGTTCCACTAGCTTCACCACTGTGGCAGCGTAGTTGGGACGAAGGAAGGCGAGGTTGCCCGGCTCTCCGAAGTGTATCTTGATGGCAACGAACTTCCCCTTGAAGTCGATATTTCCTATTCCTGCTTGTGTAATGAGGCGTTCAAGCTTGTTGAGGCGGGAANNCTGGATAAAGAACACATCTGAAGGTTCACCCATGAGTAAGCTCCTAAGTTTTTGTTATAGTCCCAATTCCTTGGCAACTTCCATCGCCAAAGCAGGTTTGTCGGTCATGACCGAGTCAACACCCATGCCGAACAGGCGTTCCATCTCAGCTCTGTCATTTATGGTCCAGACTTGGATGATCGCATTGCGCTTATGCATGGCTTTGACGAACGAGGGGGTAATGACGGTGATTGGTCCCTGGCTTGGAGGGACTTGGAAGATGATCTGACGCTTCCTGTTCAGGACTTTGGGAAGCAATCTTGCCTTTTGCAAAACAAGATACAGACGTACTTCAATTCCTGTGATACTGGTCTGTATCCTTGGTTCCTTTTTGCGTAAGAGTTTGAGGTTTGAGAAATGGAATGAGGCTCCTACTACCCGTTTTTTTGCCTGGTTCTGCTCGACCACGGTGATGAAGGCGTCGACAATAGGTTCGCCCTTTGTCTTTAGGTCAACATTGAAGCGTTGGGCTGGACAAGCTTTGAGAGCTTCGTCCAAGGTGCACAGCCGTACTCCCTTTCCTCTGAAGGGGAAGGTCTTCCCTCCATCGGTGGTGAAGGTATAACCTGCATCATAGCTCTTGAGTTCCTCAAGGGTGTGGTCTTCGATCATACCTGTCCCATTTGTATTGCGGTCGAGGGTATCGTCATGCCAGATGACGAGTGTCCCATCCTTGCTTAGGTGGACATCTGTCTCAATGACATCGACACCCATCCTGCAGGCACTGATGAAGGCCTCAAGGGTATTTTCAGGAAAGTGGGCACTATCTCCCCTATGGGCAACTACACGGGGAAGAGGGTCAAAGAATGACTTAAACATCTTCCTTAGGTTCCTTATGGACCTTGATCTTGCACATTTTCACAAAGACCTTCTCCATCTTCTGGATCTCACTCTCGGTGAGGGCCGATCGTACAAACACATCCCTGAGAAAGCGGAAGGTCCACAGTTTCTCATGAGATTGCTTGAAGTACCCGATCTCATCCATAGCTGTGGTTGCAGTTACAGCGACCTCTTCACAACGCTCCTGCTTTACAGGAACAGCCTGTACCGGCCATGTCTTGATCCTGTCAAAGAGGTTGTACGTGATGATCTGGACAGCTTGGGAGAGGTTCAAAGAAGGAAAATCGTCACTGGTGGGGATGCTTACCACAGAGGAACACTGGGCTACCTCCTCGTCAGTGAGGCCATCGGATTCACGGCCGAACACAATGGAAACAAGCCCTTCTCCGGTATTTTGTACACGTGATGCCAGTTGTTCCGGGTTCAGAGCGCTGTCCTTTCTGAACTTTCCCTGACGTCGGGTAGAAGCGACAGTAAGAACGCTTGTAGCAAGAGCCTCGGGAAGAGATTCGTACCGCTTGACATTCTCCCAGACATCCCTTGCATGCAAGGCAAGGGTTCGTACCCGATTCTCATCATACTCCCTGTCGCCTACCAAGACCAGATGTGTGATGCCCATGGTCTTCATGGCGCGGCAGACAGAACCGACATTGGCACCGTCTTGAGTGCCAACCAGTACGATTTGAATCCTATCCAAATTACTCTTTTGATCCATACTATAGAGTCATACCAGATATTGAAGCTTTTTCCAAGCTAGTCTATAGTTGTTTCATGACAGAAACAAATCAGGCAAACAACCGATACATACAGATTTTCCTCGGAATTCTCGTGACCCTTGCAATTCTTGCCGTGCTCAAGCTCTCCAAGGATGTTACCATTCCCCTAATTCTGTCATTCTTCTGCTTTCTCATCTTTAGCCCGCTGGTACGCCATCTGGACAAGCTTCATATTCCCAGAATCTTTTCAGTCACCCTGGTCATGGTCTTGCTGTTATTCATTTTTGTAGCGGCAGGTTGGTTTGTCATCATGACTGTCGATACCCTTGTCAGGCTTATTCCCTTCTATGCAGATAAGGTGGTCTCACTGGACCGTCTGCTCTCCAGCAAACTCTCACAGTTCATAGAACTGCCCGCTGGTACCTCGTTTTTGGCGGCTCTTCCCGTCAACTGGTCTAATCTGGCTATCAGTAGTCTGACTAGCATTTCCAACAAGTTCCTCTCAGTGACTAAGGTTGCAATGCTGGTCTTCATCTTCTTCCTGTTCCTCCTGTTGGAACGGCAGAGTGCCATTCCCAAACTTTTGGCTGCTGTGCCCAAGAGTAAAGGTCTGAAGATTGCAGTGCTCTTTGAGCGTATCACACGTCAGGTTTCCAAGTACCTGCTGCTCAAGGGTGTCATCAGCGCAATGACCGGTGTCATGTTCTATCTGACAGCCCTGGTAACCGGCCTCGACCTGCCTATCCTCTGGGGTGTGCTCGCCTTTATCTTCAACTTCATCCCCTCCATAGGGTCGCTGATCATAACCACCCTCACTATCGTAATGGCACTGATCCAGTTTGCCCCGAACTGGTCCAACGTAATCTATGTGGGTATCATGACCATCAGCATCCAGACCATCCTAGGTAATATCATCGACCCAAAACTCCAGGGGGGACAGCTTAACCTCTCGCCCTTTGTCATTCTTGTCTCCCTAACCTTGTGGGGATACATCTGGGGCCTGCCTGGGATGTTCCTCTCTGTACCCATCACCAGTGTCTTGCAGATTCTCTGTGCCAATGTCAAATCCCTCAGACCCATTGCCATACTCATAAGCAGTGGCAAGAGCTACCAGCGGGAGAGCGAGAAAAAAGACGCCCTTGCACGCTACCTACGTAAGCAGGATAAGCTCAAGCGCGGAGAGAACCCCTCTGATAAAAGCAGGGAACAGGCAGAGGACAGAGAGGCGACCAGCTCCTACCATAAAGGTGATTTCATCATGCCCGAGAACTTCGGCGAGAAGAAATGAAAGGTATCAATACCCTAGGGCAAGCCCTGGAGAGAGGAGGCGTTGCCTCCTTCTTCCGCCCCAAGGGGCGCTTTATATCACCTTGCTTTCCCAGCACTCGCTCGGTAATGGAATCATCGTAATGCTTCCGCTACTCTCGCTTCGTTGGGGAATGAACGACTTTCCCTATCTTACAGAAGAGGAAGCCCAGATTCACGTCCACCAAAG
>DMAO01000009.1 GCA_003446545.1 Sphaerochaeta sp. | reverse complement strand
TCTGGAAGGGATCAAGAGTAGGAAAATAGGTTCGGCAGCCCTAGATGTCTATGAGGAGGAAGGGGAGCTCTTCTATGAGGATCGAAGTGCTACCCTCTTCGATGATGATACCCTGATGCTCCTTATTGCAATGCCTAATGTGCTGGTTACCAGCCACCAGGCATTCCTTACCAGAGAAGCCCTGTATAATATTGCAGAGACAACACTACAGAGTATTCGTGACTTTGCCGACGGCAATTTCATGCCTCATGAGATCTGTTACCAGTGTGCAACGTGTACCAAAGAGCCTAACCGACGCTGTTTTTAATTTCGTTGAAAGCCCACGCTTGGCCTATGTGAAGGAAGTATCCCTTTTTTAGGGAGAACTCTTCTGCTGTCTTAAGGAGTTGTGTATAGAGACCATCTGAACACTGGATGGTCTCTTGTATCTCATCCTTCTCGTTGAAGAGGGTAAAGAGCATCTGAGATGCAAATCCCTGGTGGTCTGCATACAGTAGGGTATGGGCTTTTCTTTCCATCTTCATGAGCAGGTACATCTTGCATAGTTCAATTGTCTTGTCATCGAGACCTGCGTCGGAAAGCAGAATCTTCTCTTTCAGCTCATCAGAGGAATGTACCAGCCTCAGTGTTTCATAATGCCCTATCTCCGAAGGTTTTATAACCTCAGTCAAAGTCGAATCTGGGGCAAGCAGTATGGCAAAGGAGGCCCCTTTGTCTACGACAAGCATCTCGTGCATCACCACAAACTGGTTGTCACACTCGCTGCAATGCACACTGAAGAGTGAGTCTGTGAGAAGACCCAGTTTCAATGAGGGGTTCTCTACCAGGTCAACTATGGCGTAGAGGTTGTGCTGGTGTTCCGTGTTGCAATAGGGACATCGGAGAGAGGCTTCTTGGACGTTAGGTGTGTTCATCCCGCTATTCTAGCACAGAGAGTGAGATAAGGGGAGAGTGAATATGTGAGGGTTGATCAGCGGTGAGGATCTTCCATGCAAGGGTATTGGGGACGATTGCATGCAATTTTATACAGAATAGTATCGTGCTCCAAATAAAATGATGCTAATATTATCGGGTAAGGAGTTTTCGTCTGGTGGAACACACTATGGCTTGTCAGGCGGAGAAGGTACTATCTGGTTGAATTATACGTCTAATCTCTGATTGAATGCTTACAGTACACATGCTGTAAAAGAATTCAATGATTCTGATCATAGAGAATGATTGTGGTGGACAGATCAAATAGGTGGTATCGCCGGAACCGAATCTGAGAAAATCGTAGACTTAGGAGATTCAATGCGGAAAAGCCCTCTAGAAAAAGGTTGGATTGTTTTCACCCTAGTTGCCATTCTGATAGTGATAGGCACTGTGGGGTATATGACACTGTCCAACGTATCCTTTATCGACGGACTCTACATGACCATTATCACGATCTCGACAGTGGGATACCGAGAGGTAGCCGATTTGTCCCCTGCAGGAAAGATATTCACCATCTGCATCATCCTCAGCGGATTAGGGATTGTCTCCTACTCATTGTTGGAAGCGGTTTCGTTTCTCATCGATGGTGGAGTGAAGAGGATTTTTAGGAGAAAAGCCATGGAGAAACAGATTGCCAGGATGGTTGACCATATCATAGTCTGTGGTGCAGGTCAGACTGGTTCCAGTGTTATTGAGCAATTCGCCCTCACAAAAACGCAATTCATTGTAGTTGAACACCAAGAGACCCGTGCAACTGAGCTCGCCGAAGCGGGGGTCCCGGTGATTTGTGGTGACGCGACGAACGAGGATATTCTCATCCAAGCCGGTATTTCCCAAGCAAAAGGCTTGGTGAGTTGCCTCGAGAATGACGCCCATAATGTCTACACAATCCTTACCGCACGGGGGTTGAACCCAAAGCTCTACATTGTCGCCCGGTCTATAGAGAAAGGCTCTGCGGAAAAGCTGAAACGTGCTGGCGCGGACAAGACCATCTCCCCCAATGAGATTGGTGGTATCAGAATGGCATATCTCATGCTCAAACCCCATGTAATGTCGTTCTTGGATATCGTCAACCGTTTCGATGACGAATTACTGGAGCTTGGAGAAGTAACCGTCGAGGCTGAGGCCGAGCTCTCTGGTTTGATGATCAGGGATGCCGGCATTCCACAGCGCACAGGGCTGATAATCATCGCCATCCGAAATCCAGGGGAAAAGTTGCGCTTCAACCCAGGGCCCAATGAACAGCTTTCACCTGAAAGCAGTATGTTGGTTTTAGGAAAGTCAGACAAGATTGAAATGCTCAGAGCCATGGCCTCAAACAAGAAAAAAGAATAGCCTATCGCCCTCAGTAGTAATTCCTGAAGATTACGTTTTGCTTTCAAAAAAAGATCAGATAAGCCCTAGGCTTTTCCGCTCTTCCTTAGGTTTGCCCAAGGCATGATACTGTACCGTATCATCCCTTGCGCATGCTTGTTTCTCTTTAGTCGTCGATATAGGCCTCTTCGCTTTCTTGCTCCCTATTTCTTAGCACCAGCTTTTTCTTGGGAGCAGCGACCTTCACCACAGTCCTATGCTTGATAAGGAAACAGTAGTGGATCTTCTGGTCCCGTGCAAAGTCATCTCCGATACTCCTTGCAGTGATATCCTCCACATTGTACTCCTCTGAGAGGCGTTCATCCAACTTGAACTTGCGGTAATTGCAACTGAAGATGAGTGTTCCCTTGGGATCGAGGTGCATCATGCAGGCCTTGATCAGGCGAACTTGGTCACGGTCCACATCGAAGCTCTCTCTTCCTGTACCGTTTGAATAGGTAGGGGGGTCACAGAAGATCAGGTCGAACCTGTCGTACGTATCGAAGAGAAATTGGAGGCTGTCATTGCGGTAGAAGAAGTGGTTCATCTCGGTATACCCGTTGAGCTCCATATTCTTCACAGCCCAGTCCAGGTAGGCCGCCGAAGTATCGACACTGACAGTGCTCAGAGCTCCACCCTTTGCTGCCTGCACGGTAGCAGAGCCTGTGTAGCAGAAGAGGTTGAGGAATCGCTTTCCCTCAGCCATCTTGGCAATCTCGGCTCGTATGGGGCGATGGTCCAGAANNGAAAGAGGCCCGTGTCGAGGTAATCACTGAAGTTGACCATGTACCTGCTACCATTCTCGTTTACCAGGTAGAACTTGTCATCCTTGCCCAACTTCTCATACTGGCTGTCACCCTTCTGTTGGGTCCTCTGCTTGACGAAAATCATATCCCTGTCAATGAGGGTGGCGCGTTCGGTGGCATCGATGAGCTCTTGCAGGCGCTTGAGTGCATCATCAACATCGATGGTAGCCGGTGGGGCATACTCCTGCAAACTGATGTACTTGCCTTCATAGACATCTATGGCGGCACTGTACTCAGGCATATCGGCATCATAGATGCGGTAGCAGGTAACTCCCTGCTTTTTCATCAGAGGCTCGATTCGTTCCATGTTTTTTTTCAGGCGGTTGTAGGCCATCTGGGCTCCATCACTGAGGGGTTGCTCAAGGCGTTCGGCCTTTCTCTGGATGGCTCGCTCGATCATGGCCTGACGTTCCTCTGGGGTAAACACATAGTAATGAGCTATCTGGCAGGGAATGCCCCCATTGTTTACCGTATTGGTCCTATCGGGCTTCATATCGACGTAGCTGAGCAGTTCCTGCTGGCCACAGAGGATGGCAATGTTCCACCCCCCAAAAAGCTCGTTGAGCTGTTTTCCCATAGCACGGTACAGCACATCAAGAGGCTGTTCGGATGCAAACCTCACCCCATAGGGAGGGTCAGTCACCACATACCCGATGGTATCGGGAACATCTTTTTCTGTTACCTGGGTAAAGTCCCTGACCTGGAAGTCAATGAACTGGTCGACCTTTGCTACCTTTGCATTTTCCTTGGCGATTGCAATGGCCCTTGGGTCACTATCCCAAGCGTATATCCTGATATCGCGCTTGAGCCCGACTTCAGCACGTGCAAGGGCCTCGTCGACAATGTCATCCCAGAGATCAGGGTCGTGGACAGGGAGGTTCAGAAAGCCGAACTTGCGAGCTACGACCAGGCCAGGGGCCTGATCCGTTGCCCAGAGGGCTCCCTCAATAGCCAGAGTACCCGAACCGCAAAAAGGATCGAGCAACACAGGGACCGTCTCGCTGTTCTCCAGTGTCCTTCTCCATTCGGAACGGTAGAGCACTGAAGAGGCTAGGAATTCGCTGAGAATAACATCAGTCTGATCAGTGCGGTAGCCTCGCTTATGCAGGCCCCTGCCTGAAAAGTCCACGTACCAGCTGACCTCATCACCTTCAACATGGAGGTGGAAGACAACATCGGCGTTGTCCTTGTCTACCATAGGTCTCTGGTCCTCGAATTTCTCCCTGATGCGATCGACGATGGCATCCTTGAGCCGTATGGCTCCAAAATGGGAGTTTTTCAGATAGGGACAGTTCTTGACGGATTCGGTGACCAGGAACGTGAGTTCAGGATTAATCCATTCTTCCCAGGGAATCAGAGAGGAGGCTTCATACAACTCATCGGCTGTACGAATGTCATCATCTTGGAACAAACCAAGCATGAGGCGCGTAGAGGTCCTGGACCATAGGCAGAAGCGATACGCTGCTGCAAGGTCAGCCTGAAATTCGACCCCGCCGCTTACGGTGCGTACATCAGTCCCACCGGCCTTTACGGCCTCGGCCTCGATGATGTCATTTAGATATAAGGCAGATGTTGCAAAAAAAATCATTGATTCTCCTGGCCTGTCATGACAACAGGCTTTCTAGTTCTTCTTTTTCGAATTTGTACGTAGTGTTACAGTTCAGACAGTTGAGTTCTAAAGGGAAAGGCCCTTTGCTAAGGATTTCACTCTTGTCCTGGTTCTCTAGCTGCTTCAGATACTGTGCATATTGCTTTCTGTCACACGGACAGGAGAAGCCCAGCCCCTGACGGGCTAGATGCTTCACGTCAAATGACGCAAACTCCGTTTCCACATACTCTTTTATACTTCTTCCCTCAGCTAGGAATGCTCCTATGGAGTTCAAGCTCTCACTCTTCTTCCCAAGCTGTTCCAAAACACCCTCTTCACACAGGGGTAAGGACTGTAGGAAGAGGGCTCCGCTTCCTACAACCTGACCCTGCTTGTCGAAGTGGATTGACAGGGAGAAAAGCGATGGCGTCTGTTCGGACTGTAGGTAGTAGAGGGCGAGATCCTTAGCCAGCGACCCATACTGCATCATGACCTGACCGGTAAAGGGAGTCTTGTTCTTTTCCAACACCTTCGTGATCGAAAGGAAGCCCGGGCCATACAGCTCGTTCAGGTCCAGACTATCCAAAGGTTTGGTCAGCGGGATGGGGTCATGCTTGAGATACCCCCGTACAGCACCACATGCCCATGCCTCAATGGAGATACCTCCAATAGGACCGCCACACTCGATGTTGAGCTGGACGCGGTCGTTTCCCTTTACTGTGGCACTGAGCAGAGCCCCTGCAAGATAGGCCTGACCCAGCACATAGGTTTCCAGAAGGCCCAATTCGAAGTTGGCGCGCATCTGGTTGATGAGGGTCGTTGCGCTGATGGCAGTCAGGCGGACCTGGCCATTTTTCAAAATAAACACCTCCCGTGCATCTTCAGGCAGGGAGGTGAGATGTTCTTGTAATGCTTTGTCTTCAATCTTCTTTTTGATCATACAAAAGCAGATTAGACAATGACCTCACTTTTTGCAAGAGCTTCGAACTCTGTTCCACCAATTACTTCGTTTTCCAGCAACTGTTTTGTTATGGTTTCAAGAGCTTGTTTATTCTTCTCAAGGTTATTGAGGACAATGGCATACCGTTCGTTGACAATCCTTGCTGTCTCGGAGTCGATGTACTCCTGAGCCTTCTCAGAAAACGCTCTCGAACCGCCTACCCCTGCTATTCCGCTTTGGGCAGTCGGCAAGGTGATGTTCCTGTACCTCTCACTCATGCCAAACTCTTGGATCATCCTACGGACCAGGTCGCTTGCACCTCTGATGTCGTTGCCGGCTCCTGTGGAGATTTCCTTGAAAATGACCTCTTCAGCAGCACGGCCTCCAAGCAGGGTGTCTATGTTGCCCATCAGCTCTGTTTCAGAGAGCAAAAACCTGTCCTCAGTAGGGTACTGCAGGGTATAGCCAAGGGCACTCATACCTCTGGGTATTATGGATATCTTGCTGACCGGTTCAGATCCTAGGGTAAGATAGGCCGTCAATGCATGGCCAGTCTCATGGTAGGCAACTCGTACGCGTTCCTTCTCATTGAGCACACGACTTTTTCGTTCAAGACCTGCTATAGACTTCTCTATCGCTTCCTCAAAGTCAGCCTGGCTAACGGTCTTGCGCTTCTGCCTGACGGCAAGTAGGGCGGCTTCGTTGGCAATGTTGGCAAGGTCGGCACCGGCAAGACCTGCTGATGCTTGGGCGATCTTTCTCAAATCGATATCCTTGCCAAGCTTGATGTTTTTTGTGTGAATCTTGAGAATCTCATGTCTGCCTTCAAGGTCGGGTTTGTCGATGAGCACCTGACGGTCAAAACGACCAGGGCGCAACAGGGCTGGGTCAAGGATTTCAGGGCGGTTTGTTGCCGCTAGGATGATGACACCGGTTCTGGAGTCAAATCCATCCATTTCCACCAGCAGCTGGTTGAGGGTCTGTTCGCGCTCGTCGTTGCCTCCTATTCCCGCTGCAGAACGCTGTCTTCCGATTGCATCGATCTCATCGATGAAGATGATACAAGGGGAGTTTTCCCTTGCCTGCTTGAACAGGTCCCGCACGCGAGCTGCTCCCACACCGACAAACATCTCGACAAAGTCAGCACCGCTCATCCTATAGAAGGGTGTGTGGGCTTCTCCGGCAACAGCCCTGGCAAGCAAGGTCTTGCCGGTTCCTGGAGGACCGACCAGCAGGACACCCTTGGGAATCTTACCCCCGATCTCCGTATATTTTTCAGGGTTCTTGAGGAAATCAACGACCTCTTCAAGCTCATATTTGCTCTCGTCAGCCCCCGCCACATCGGTAAAACGGACACCAGTATCGCCTTCTGCCACAACCTTTGACTTGTTTTGGGTAAAGGAGAGGACTCCCTGTCCCCCCTTTCCTCCCATCTTGGAGAAGAGGAATCTCCAGAATACCAATACAAGGGCAAGAGGTAGGATATAGCTCAGTAAGGTGGAGAATATGCTCGGTTTGATTGGAGCTGATGCGTAGTATTCAACCTTGTACTTGTCCAGCAGGGGGATAAAGGTAGGGTCATCGACCTTATAGGTACTGAAGGACTGCAAAATATCCGTAGAGCCAGAATCCTGCAAGATTGTGAGTGCCTGTTCCTTGGTGAAGTTATAGCCAATGTACTGCTCCTCCTCAATGGAAACCCGCTTGATGGTGCCTCTTTCCACAAGGGCCTTGAACTGGTTGTAATCGATGTCCTGCACATTGGGCTGCTTGGTACTCATGAAGGTGTTCAGAGCGATAAAGGCGATAAGGATGACGAAGAAATACCAGAAGGAATAGGTGAATTTCTTCGGGTTCTTAGGATCCTTGCTACCTAGGTGGACGCCGGGTTCTTGGGTGGACTTTTTTTTAAAGGAATCTTTCCAGTCATTTGGTTGCTTGGAAAATTCCTGTTCGTTATTGTTGGTCTCTTTTTCCATTGTTGTATGGTTCCTTACAGTGAAAAGTCATCTTCACTAGAGTAAATATACTTCCGCAATTGTCAATCGGCAACAAGCCTTGTATAGTTCACCTATGATACAGGATAGGGTTGTCGTGATAACAGGTGCTGCCAGAAGGGTCGGGAAGGCTCTTTCGCTCCATCTTGCCAAAGAGGGATATAAGGTGGTATTGCACTGCAACACATCCCAGGATGAAGCAAACAGCCTGCAACAGGAGTTGCAGCAAATGGGATATGAAAGCCGGGTGGTGAGCGGTGACCTAACAGACCTTGATGGGTTACCATCCCTCTTTGATTGCTTTATGGGGAGCTTTGGCAAGATTGATGCCATCGTCAACAGCGCATCAGTGTTCCACAATACCTCTTTGGAAGAAACGACTGTACAGAGGTGGCAAACAGACATGGCCTTGCATGCGGCAGCTCCCTTCTTTCTTGCCAAAATGCTGTACAAGCATAGCAAAGAGAGAGATACAACGGGAGCCGTGGTAAACATAACAGATACATGCCTGGCTTCCCCTCCTGCAAACAGGCCTTCCTACTACCTATCCAAGGCTACCTTGGCCCAGGAGACAACAATCCTTGCGAAAACACTAGCCCCATATCTGCGGGTCAATGCAGTAGCTCCCGGCCTAGTGCTTTCCAATGCCGATGATGCGTATTTTGCCAAGATGGGAAAAAGGTTGCCCCTCCAAAGGACCGGAACCCCTTCTGATATCTGTGAGGCTGTCTCCTACCTTCTTTCTGCATCCTTTGTGACGGGGGTGACCATCGCAGTCGATGGGGGGCATCATCTGCTCTGACTGGATAATTCTAACTTTTCCTGGGTTTTTGCAGACAAGGTATGTTTTTTCTCCCTGATAGTTGTCGAATGGCTGGAAGGTTGCGATATTAGAGGCTAAGCATGGAGGAACCATCAGTAATGCGAATCAACTATAGGGCACTTGTTGCCACTTTCTTACTGCTTGCCCTCATCCCGTTCGTCCTCACTTCTGCCTCCTTGGATGAAATAATCCAGACAGCCTATGGTTCGAGTGAAGAGATGAAACGCTATGAGTTGGACAAGAAGAATACCGAGCTCACGGTCTCTATTGGAGAGGCACCAGAGGAGCTGGGTATTAGTGTTTCCAGTGGGGAAGTTAGTGCTGAATTTCAGCCAAAGACAGGGAATTATCAATTTGGGACTACAGGGACGGCGACAACCTTCACCCTGCCAAACGATGGCAAGACCGCCATTACAGTAAGCACCGGTCCTGTTTATTATACAACCAACAGTAATGATTACACACTCAAGCCATCTGTTTCAGCCACACATTCTTTTCTCTATGGTGAGGACAGTGACAACCGGTCGACTCTTCTGAACAAACAGAGTGCCCTGTTGGGAAACTACACCTACCAGAGTAACCTCATTCAGTTTGAGAACTCCATACTCTCTCAGATACAAGGGCTTCTCACCAATGAAAAGAGCATCAATGAGACGATGAGGAGCATAGTTGTGCAGGAAAAGGGAATGAGTGATGCCCTTGCCTTGAAGACCCTCAGTAAGGATAGTGTTGCCTACCAGGAACTTGAGAACAGCTTATCTCGCTTGGAAAGTACTTTGGCAAGCCTCACCAGCAACCAAGAGCTGTTGGAAAGCCAGTATACCCAACTGACCTCGTTGCCTTGGGAAGGTCTTCCCTCCATTAGAGAGCCAAACCTTGGTTTCGAGAAGAATCCGAATGGGAACACCTCAGTGGCCTTGAAGGCACTCGCCCTGGATCTTGCCAAGGAGGACCTGAAGCTCGCTAAGGCGGCGCTCACGAACAAGACATTGCAGGTAAATGGAGGAACGAATGTTTCTTCCGTAAATCCTGTCAGCATTGCAACAGGTCGGGTGAATAGCATCAGCGGTACGGTTGGAGCTGATTTTACAGCCAAGAATTATACAGTAGGCACTAGCGTTAATGGATCCTATAACCTTGATACCGGTGACTTTACGCCGACTCTTACCGTACGTGGCTCATGGAACAACAATGCAACTCAGCTTACTGAGATGCTGAATATCCAGAAGCTTGAGAACAGTGCAATGCTTGCCTCGATTTCCTACAACGATGCCTTGCAGGAGTATTTGTATACAGCATCCTCAATTCAGAGCCAGAGAGCCTCCTGGCTTCTGGAGTATGCACTGCTAAAGAGTACCATCTCCTATAATGGGAAGGTATTGGAACAGCAAGAAGCCCTTTTTGCAAAGGG
This sequence comes from Sphaerochaeta sp., assembly GCA_003446545.1. Taxonomy (GTDB): domain Bacteria; phylum Spirochaetota; class Spirochaetia; order Sphaerochaetales; family Sphaerochaetaceae; genus Sphaerochaeta. Next base: position 9,938 of record DMAO01000009.1, on the reverse strand, counting down.
TCTGACTACGAAAAGCAGTGTGGACAATGCTAGGTTTACTGTCGGGGTGGATGCCTATGAGAAAGCTCTCACCCTGATCAAGGGCCTGGTTCTTGAGAATTCCATCCGTAACCTGCAGATCCAAGGGAGATAGCTCTGATGAAGAACCATGAAAACACACAAGAACGTGAAATGAATACGGAAAATCAGGTACGTAACCAGCTGAAAAAGAAGTTGCGCAACCAGAGAATACGTCGGACTATCATCTGGGTAGTGGTTATTGTCCTGCTCTTTGGAGGCTTTCAAGTCTACTCCTTCTATAGGGCCAACGGGCACTTCCCTTGGGCAGAGCCAAAGGCAGTTGTTACTGCGATAAAAGAAACTGAGGTCAAGGTGTACGAGAGCTCTTTCACCACTACCATCGATCTCTCTGGATATGTGGAACCCTTTGATATCCAGAATGTCATTTTAAGGACTACAGGGACTGTCACCGACGTCTTTGTCAAGGAAGGTGATTCTGTGAAGAAGGGTGATGTTCTCATCGCCATAGACAACAGAAACCAGCTCTATGATGTGGCAAGCATCAAGGCAGAGATTGACAAGGCCCTGCTCAGTGGTAGTGAGCGCGACCTGGAACTGTTGCAGCTCAAGCTGAAAAGTGCGACTAACAAGCTCGACTATACCCAGGCATATGCGAACTTTGATGGGGTGATCGCATCAGTGAAGGTTAGCGAAGGGGATTACTTCGATGCAGGATCTTCTGCAATGACCCTTATCGACCGTTCCAAACTGAAGGCTACCGTGGAGATTGATGAGATCGACATGCAGTATGTCAAGATCGGACAGACGGCAGACTTGATCTTTGACTCCTATTCCATGGGGACCCTTGTAGGTGAGGTTACCTATATCCCCATGATCGGGAAATATACAAGTCAAGGTATCGGTGTCATGGAAGTGGAGATCACCATTGATAATCCACCAGCCACCATTGCCCCTGGCTATACCTTTGAAGGTACTATTGCAAATGAAGGGGAGACTGTGCTCACCCTTCTGCCACAAAATGCCCTTACTGTAGGTAGAGGTGGGGTGACTACCGTCAGTAAGAAGCTGCCTGATGGTACCACCAAGAGTGTTGTCGTTACGGTGAAATACCTAGGTGAAGGCATCAGCCAACTTCTTGCAGGAGACTTGAAGGTGGGGGACACCCTCATCGTCCGTCGTACCGATACCAACGCTTCTGCCTTTGCAGCAATGACAAATGGTGGTGCGCCTCCCGCCGGTGGTGGCGGTATGGGGAGATTTTAATACGTGATGTCAAATACTGTAATCAGACTACAGAATGTAAAACGCTTTTTCATGGTGGGTGACTTCATTGTGAAGGCCTTGGATGGGGTGAGCGTAGAAATTCAAAAAGGTGAGTTTACCTCCATAATGGGGCCTTCGGGAAGTGGGAAGTCCACCATGATGAATCTCATAGGGTGTTTGGATACTCCAACCAATGGCCTCATCGACATCGATGGGGAGAATACAGCTGGTATGAGTGAGGCTGAACTTGCTTATATCCGTAACCGCAAGGTAGGCTTCGTCTTTCAGCAGTTCAACCTGTTGGGCAAACTTACCGCACTGGAGAATGTCATCACCCCCCTTCTGTACGCAGGTGTTCCTCCCCGGGTTCGGCGGTCCAGGGCAATCGAGGCTCTGGAGAGGGTAGGCCTCTCAGACAGGATGCACCACCGACCCAATGAGCTCTCAGGAGGACAGAAACAGCGTGTAGCCATCGCCCGTGCCTTGGTCAACAATCCTGCAATCCTGCTCGCTGATGAACCGACAGGCGCCCTCGATTCCAAGACAGGAAATCAAATCATGGAACTATTTGAAGAGCTGAACAGTGAAGGGAGAACGGTAATACTTGTTACCCATGACCGCGAATTGGGGATGCGTAGCCTGCGTCAGATCCGCCTTCGTGACGGAAAGCTGGAGGAGTAACATGATTATCGAGAATATCAAACTTGCCTTTGGGGCCATGAGGGGAAGCAAGATGAGAACCCTGCTCTCCCTGCTGGGCATCATCATAGGAGTCGGATCGGTAGTAGCCATCCTCACCATTGGAGACAGTGCATCAAAGAGCATCACCGACAGCATCTCTGTCGGAGGCTTGGACATGGTCACCGTCTATCCTGCCTTTGGGCAGCGTACCACAGGAACCTTTACCGAGGAGTTCGGTGACACCCTGATGCGCGATGTCGAGGGCATTGAGAGGGTGCTTCCCCAAAATACGAGCAATGCCACCGTACGTAACAATCAGCAGAGTATGAATGCAACTGTCACCGGGGTACTCTCTGGCTACGGCTCTGCACTCAACCTGGAATATTCGGAAGGCGAGTTTTTCTCCTCCATGGACAACATCAACCGCCGTCAGGTGGTGGTGTTGGGCTCTTCCATTGCTGAAGAACTTTTCCCAGAAGGTACTGCCATTGGTGGGTATGTGAGCGTCTTCCGTAACCAGGCAAAAAGCTATCAGGTGGTCGGGGTGCTTGAACCAAAGGATGCCACCTTCAACCTCTCCTATGACAAGAGCATATTCATCCCCTACAATACCTATGAACAAAGATTCCGGAAAAACTCCAGTGTCGGCTCCTATGTCCTGAAGATTGCAGAGGGCTTCGATACCATCGAGGTGTCAGACAAGGTTACCGCAACTCTGGACGATTTGGTCGGGTCAGATGGGTATAATCTGTTCAGCCCCGCAAGCCTGGCTGAGATGGCCACACAAATAACGGGGACCTTCAGTGCGTTTCTCGCTGCCATCGCCGCCATAAGCCTGCTTGTCGGAGGGATTGGCATCATGAACATCATGTTGGTATCGGTTGCTGAGCGTACCAAGGAGATTGGGATCAGAAAGGCCTTGGGGGCATCCCCCAATGTGATACGAGGACAGTTTATCTCTGAAGCGCTTACCCTCACCGTACTTGGCGGCATCCTGGGCATTGTTTTGGGATCGGCTCTCAGTTATGCTGTTACCAATTTTATGGATTGGTCGTTGCATTTATCGTATGCCTCGTTCATACTTGCGATGGGTTTCTCGATGTTTGTCGGGGTGTTCTTCGGCTGGTATCCTGCCATGAAGGCATCAAAACTTGACCCTATTGAGGCCTTGAATTACGAATAGAAGTTTCGGGGGAGCACATTGGAAAGAAAAAGGAAGCGCTGGATGATAGTCGATGGCAGGGAACCATTCTTTGTCATCACATCCCTTATCTTTGCTTTTGTCATCCTAATCGGACTGGTCATATTCCTTGCTACTGCCCTAACAGAACGGGAAGAGCTACGGATGCAGTCGGAAGCCGAACGTGCCTTCAACTCTGTCTTCCTTGCCCTGCAGGACAACACCTCCAAGTCATTAAAAACTATGCAGGAACAGAATGTAAGCGGAGTTGGTGTGTACAGTTCGATGGGAAGAAAGGTGCTGAGCCTAGGCAATGTTCCTATGACCATCCCCTTGGCGAAGTTTGACAACAAGGTGGGCAAACAGGATTCCAACATAGGGACTGCAACCTACAACAAAGAGACCGGGATGATCGAATATATTCGATTCTCCCGACTTACCATCCTGTTGGACACTGGCGAGCTTACCCTCACAGAGAGTGGGCTTCTGCCTACCCCCATAGATTTTCCTGATGTCCTCTACCTGCATTTTGACGGACAGAACTACTACCACCGCCTGATGGTCATCATGTTCATAGGAATAGTGTCTGTGCTTATCCTGATCGGGCTTTTCCTCTTGGTTCTCAGTATATACCGGAGCAACCGCCGCTATCGTGACACCATTGCCAAACAGGAGAGCCTGGTAAATCTGGGTCAGGCAGCAAGGACCCTCACCCATGAGATAAAGAACCCCCTCAGTGCCATCACCATTCAGCTTGCCTTATTGCGCAAGACACTGCCCAAGGAGAATCGTGAGGATCTGAACCTTATGTCCCAAGAGGTGGACAGGCTTACCCAGCTGACTAACAAGGTCAGCGATTTTTTGCGTAACCCCTTGGGTACGCCTGAGGTGGTGGACCTCAACGAGCTTTTTTCCACCCTCATCAAACGCTTCGACAAGCCTATCCGTTTCCGTTCCACTACTTCTGAGCAGATACTCATTGATAGGGACAGGGCCCGTTCGGTTTTTGAGAATCTGTTGAAAAATGCAGTTGAAAGTTGTTCTGGAAGGGATCCTGAGGTTGAGGTTGTCATTAGAAGTGGCAAGCGAGGTCTGATCCACATCTTTGTCATGGACAGGGGGGATGGTATCAGAGGAGAGGATGAGAAAAAGATCTTCGACCCGTTCTTTACCACCAAGATTCATGGATCGGGTATCGGGCTCTCCATCTCACGCCAGTTTGTCCGAGCCCGTGGGGGTAATGTCCGTCTCTATGCACGTGAGGGCAAAGGGACGGTTGCTGAGGTGGTGCTGCCTCGTTCCATGCATACGACCAAGCTTCTTGAATCGGAGAGAACATGAACATACTAATAGTGGACGACGAGCCAAATATTCGCGACCTTATGCACCGCTATCTCAAACTGGACAGTATAGATAGCGATTGTGCAGAGAATGGTCTCAGTGCCCAGAGGATGCTCAAGCAAGAGCTCTATGATGCCTGCCTCATCGATTTGAAAATGCCGGGTATGGATGGCCTCTCCCTTATCGGGTGGATCCGGTCAGAGGGGTTTCGTATGCCCATCATCATGGTCAGTGCACATGGGGAAATAGCTGATGCGGTCTCCGCCCTCAAGCAAGGGGCACAGGACTACATCGTGAAACCTTTTGATCCTGAAGAACTGGTCATCAGGCTGAAGAAGCTCGTTGATGCACAGAATCTTCGCAACCTGGTGGAGAGTGAGACCCGCAGTACATCCACCGATGACAAGCAGATCTTTGTAGGGGAGAGCCCTTCCATCAGGAAGATCAAGGACCTGATAAACCGTATTTCCGACACCACTTCCACTGTCCTCATCACAGGGGAGAGTGGTACCGGTAAGGAGGTTGTCGCTCGCGACATCCACGCATCCTCTCCCGTAAAGGAAGGTCCTTTCGTGGCCATCAACATTGGAGGTGTTCCTGAAAACCTCTTGGAAAGTGAACTCTTCGGGTACGAGAAAGGTGCGTTTACCGGTGCTGGTTCCCGCAAGACCGGCATGTTCGAACTCGCCAGTGGAGGAACCCTCTTCTTGGATGAGATCGGGGATATGCCGCTCTCGCTGCAGGTGAAAATCCTGAGGGTTCTGCAGGAAAGGCGCATAACCCGCTTAGGGGGAACTGACCCCATGCCCATCAATGCCCGCATCATCGCAGCAACCAATAAGGATGTCGAGCATATGGTGCGTGAGGGGCTGTTCCGAGAAGACCTTTTCTACCGCCTGAATGTGGTGCGCATTACCATACCACCGCTTCGTGAAAGGCGCGAGGATATTCCCCTGCTTGCAGCAGGAATCCTCAAGCGGTTCAACCGCCAGATGGGTAATAAGATTAGCGGCTTCACCTGCGATGCCCTTTCACTGCTATGCGAGCATACCTTCTTTGGTAATGTCCGTGAATTGGAGAACATCCTGGAACGGGCGGTCATCTTTTCCAACACAAGCGAAATCCATGCTGAAGACCTCGACCTTCGGGGCTCTGTCTCCATGCGTACCCATGAGAAGGAAAAGGAAGAGTACAGGCCTGATGTCTCTGAGGGTAAGAGCCTCAAGGATGTCGAGATTGATGCCATCATACGGGCCTTGCATCGCTGGGAGGGAAACCGAACCCGAACAGCTAAGGAGCTGGGCATAAGCCGCAGGACTCTCATCAACAAGATTGCGGAAAACAATCTCGATCTTTAGCACCATATATGTGAGGAGTACTACACTATGGCTACCATTCCCCGTTGGGATCTGACTCCCATCTATCCTGCTCTCTCAAGTGAGCAGTTCAAGGCCGACCTCAAGGAGGTCGTTCTGCTTGCGAACGGTCTTGAGAAAGACCTAGGCTCTCCCTCATGCAATATTGAAGAGGCTGTGTATGCATATGAGCGCATCCTTGACTATTTGGAAAATCTTTCTGCCTATAGTTCCTGCCTGCTCTCCACAGAGACTGGAAACCCTGACTTTCTCAAGGCAGTGAACCAGGTGGAGCAAGAGGCCCTGGTTGTCCAGCGTCTGGAGGTGTCGTTTCTCAACTTCCTCAAGAGGCATGAGCAGGAGGTACACCAACTGGCAGGGGAAGGAGAACCCCTCTGTGCCTATCGCTATGTCCTTTCCGAACTGCTTGAAGAGCAGGAGCACCTGATGGAACCTGCGCTGGAGAACCTTGCCTCTGACCTTGCGCGTTCAGGGACTGACGCCTTCTCACGCTTGCAGGAGGCTATAAGCTCAAGTGCAACAAGTGAAGATGGCTCTGGGAGTAAGACCGTTGTACAGTTGCGTAACGAGGCCTTCCACCCAGATAGGGATGTACGCAAAGAGGCCTTTGAGAAGGAACTCTCAGTGTGGAAGACCCATGAGGTTGCCTTTGCTGCCTCACTGAATGGGATAAAGGGAACCACTCTTACCTTGGATAAGGAGCGTGGGTATGCGAGCCCTTTGGATCGAGCTTTGAAGCAGTCAAGAATTGGGCCGGAAGTGCTCACTGCCCTCATCACCACCCTAGAGAAGAACCTGCCGATGTTCAGAGGCTACCTGAAGGCTAAGGCTAAAGCCCTCGCCCTTGAGAGCTGTGCTTTCTATGACCTTTTTGCCCCTGTCGGAACAGGAGGGAAAACCTATACCTTTTCTGAGGCCCGCTCTTTTATCATCGATCAGTTTTCCCTCTTCAGTGAGGATATGGGCCTTTTTGCCAAAAAAGCCTTCAGCAACAACTGGATTGATGCCGAGCCGAGGAAAGGTAAGGTGGGAGGAGCCTATGACACTTCCTTCCCCCTTGCTCGGCAGAGTAGGATCCTCTCCAATTTCGATGGGTCCTTCAACGCCCTCTCGACCTTGGCCCATGAGCTGGGGCATGCCTACCATGACAGCGTGGTGCTCTCCCAGAGCAACCTTTTGAGAAGCTACCCGATGACCCTTGCAGAGACTGCATCCATCTTCAGTGAGTATGTGGTTTTCCAGGGAGCAATCAGCGCGTGTTCCGCCGACGAACGGCTTACTCTGATAGAGCATTTCCTGCAGGATACCACCCAGGTGTGTGTGGATATCCTCAGCCGTTTCTACTTTGAGAGTTCCGTGTTTGAAAAGCGTGCAGAAGGGGCACTTGTCGCAGAAGAACTATCGGCCCTTATGGTAGAGGCGCAGAAGCGCAGCTATGGTGATGCCCTGTCTGTCTATCACCCGTACATGTGGGCGGTCAAGGGCCACTATTATAGCAGCGACCTCTCCTACTACAACTACCCGTATGCTTTCGGGCAGCTGTTTGCCCTCGGCCTCTATGCACAAAAAGAGAAGGATGGATCCATCTTTGCCACAAAGTATCGATCACTGTTGGAAAAGACTGGAAGCACCTCTGCCCAAAAAGTAGCACTCATCCTCGATTGTGATATTACAAGCGAGAAGTTCTGGCAGGAGGGGATGGATATCATTGCCTCCTATGCCCAGGAGTTTGCCCATGCAAGTGACCATTGAGAAACTCGTCCAAGGGGGCAAGGGCTTTGCCCATTTGGATTCGAATAAAGGCCTCTTTGTCGAAGGTGCCCTCCCCGGTGAAGTGGTAGAGATTGTCATCGACGAAGAGAAGAATGGGTATGCAAAGGCTCAGGTTACAACCATCCTGCATGCTTCTGGTGACCGCGTCACGCCCCCCTGTCGTTACTGGGGGGTATGTGGGGGGTGTGACCTGCAGCATCTTGCAAGTGAGAAGCAGCCTGGTATCAAGCAGAAGATGGTCCTGGAAAATCTCGAGCGTATAGGCTCGATTCCTGCATCTTCCTTTGTTTTGGAGGAGACCGCCTTTGGCAAAAGCTGGGCGTACCGAAGTCGTGTTCGCTTCCATGTGGATATGGCAACACGTGAGATTGGCTTTCTTGCCAAGAGGAGCAACAATCTCGTCCCCATTACAACGTGCCCAATTTTAGTGGACGCCCTCAACGTAGAGCTTGCTCAGAAGAATAGGATCCTCTTTGCTGCACGGTCTTTGATGTTCTCTTCAAAAACCCGCACAAAGCGGTATGTCGAAGTCAATGCGTTTGCAGGAGACAAGAAGGTGTCTTTCGGTGATGAGGTGGTCACCACCACCGTTGATGGCCATCCCTTCTTTGTGACGGCAAATGTATTTTTTCAGAGTAACCTTCTTTTACTCCCCGATCTGGTACGGTATGTCTCTGAGCATGTGCAGGGAAGTCTTGTCATGGACCTCTACAGCGGGGTAGGGACCTTCAGCAGTTTTTTGACTACACCAAAACGTTCGCTCATTGCTGTGGAACGCCAGAAGGAGTGTCTTGCCCTTGCAAAGCGTAATGTCCCTGGCCTTGAGATATATACCGACAGTGTGGAGCTGTGGGCAAAGAAACGGAGACAGAACGTGGACACTGTTGTCGTCGACCCTCCCAGAACTGGCTTGGATGAGGGTCTTCCCTCACTGATTGCCTCCTGGAAAGCAAAAAGGGTCATATATGTCTCGTGTGACAGTGTTACCCTAGGGCGAGACTTGCAACGGTTCATGGTGCAGGGGTACACTGTATCTACGGTAAAGGTCTTCGACCTTTACCCACAGACGTTCCATCAGGAAGTGGTGGTAATTCTGGATAGAGAGGAGCAAACCCTATGAAAGACGGTTTTCTGGCCTGTGGCACACTATCTCCCAAGCTCAAGGTGGCAGATTCTGTTTTCAATACAGCTTCAATACAAAGGGCAATGGACAAGGGCTTCTCTGAGAAGCTCGCATTGCTGGTTCTGCCGGAGATGGCAGTCACAGGCTATACGTGCTCTGACCTGTTCCTACAGCGAACCTTGACCGAGGGCGTAAAAGTTGCAATTGCTCAGCTACTCTCCCATAGCAAGGGTCACGATATGGTGGTGGTGGTGGGAGCCCCCCTTATCTTTTTTGGAAACCTATATAATTGTGCGGTAGTGATACAGGATGCCAAAATCCTAGGAGTGGTTCCCAAGCGAAATGTGCCCAACTACCAGGAGTTCTATGAGAAGCGTTGGTTTCACACCCCCCCTGACGATGTCAGGGAGGTAAGCCTTGCAGGACAGAAGACCCTCTTTGGCACCAAGTTGCTTTTTTCCTGTACGAATATTCCCGAATTTATCCTCGGGGTGGAGGTCTGTGAGGATCTCTGGGTTCCTGAAAGCCCTTCTACCGATATGGCCCTTGGTGGGGCTACTGTCATAGCAAACTGTTCTGCCAGCGATGAGCTGGTAGGGAAAAAAGAGTTCCGCCGCTCTCTGGTTCTCATCCAGAGTGCCAAGCTGATATGCGGCTATCTCTACTGCAACGCAGGTCCTGGGGAATCCACAACCGACCTTGTCTTTTGTGGCCATAACCTGATTTATGAGAATGGAAGGCTCCTGGGCGAACAGTTCCTCGCCGAAGATATGCTCTTACGCACAGAGCTTGATGTCCAGCGCCTCGCTGGGGAGAGGCTACGCATGCACACCTTCGGGGAGAGCAGGCACAGCTATACCACAGTGGAGTTCACCTGTAAGACCTTGCAGAATACAACGCTGACACGGTTCATCGATAAGGCACCGTTTGTTCCCAACGACCCTGAGAAGAGGGCTGTACGGTGTGAGAAGATACTCACCCTCCAGGCCATAGGGCTGAAGAAACGCCTGGAACATACAAAGATTGGGCATGTGGTCCTTGGCCTCTCCGGGGGCTTGGACTCTACCCTTGCCTTGCTGGTATCAGTGCGCTCCTTTGACCTGCTCGGACTGGACCGATCAGGTATCATTGCGGTGACCATGCCTTGTTTTGGTACCTCCAAGCGTACCAAAGACAATGC
>DMAO01000206.1 GCA_003446545.1 Sphaerochaeta sp. | reverse complement strand
GTTTCCTACTTATGGTCTCTCCCCGTTTCAAGCCAAAGGCACGAAGATCCAACTCATACTGGATAACCTCGGTTGCAAGGATGCAATCACCGATAGCGAGCTGTGCATCTATACTTCCGGCATAGCCTACCAAAAGCACCCTCTTTGGCTGGTGCTCTATAATGGCAGCTAGGGTGTTTAGGGCACTCTGAACCTGCGAAACACCGATAGTGGTAAGCAAGTAGCTTTTTCCCTTATGGTCGGAAAGTGTATCTGGTTTTGTTAGGAACCCTTCCAATTCGCCTCCATTAGAGGCGACCACCAGACAATCAAGAGCCATATCTACCCCTTTCTTCAACTAGGGAGGGAAATATAAGCGAGGGGGATATGCCATGACGTCTCTCAGAGCCTGCCTTCAATGTACGGTCGATAGCAAGGGAACTGTATTGGACGCTCTTCTCAACAGAGGTTTGGAAGGGAATTTTATTGAGAAGAAACCCTGTCATCATACTGGCAAAGAGATCCCCACACCCGGGATAGGAAGCAGCAAGATTCTTATAATAGACCAATGAGCAATCACCTGCATGGCAGTACGCTACGGCATGCTCATCCCCTAGGGGAACACCGGTGATGATCACAGAGCTCCTGCTACTGGCAGAGAGTTCCTTTGCCCAGAGCAGAATCTCACCTTCGGTGAAATTTTTCTTCATTGGTCTGTCCAGAAGCAGAGCAGCCTCAGTAGTATTTGGAGTGATGAGATCCGCTTCTTGTACCAAGATACGCATCGCACTGATATGCTTCCCATCAACCGTGGCATAGGGTTCTCCTCCGTCCCCAAGGACCGGGTCTATCACAACGAGGGCCTGGTGTCTTGCCCTCTGCTTCTCAATGAAATGCAGGACAAGAGCGACCTGCTCGTGTGAGCCAAGGAAGCCTGAATATATGGCATCGAAGCCAAGTCCAAGATAGTCCCAATGCCTAAGAATCCTGATAAGGGCTTCAGTGTTCTCTTCAAAAAAATACCGTGCAAACCCATCGGTCTGAGTCGACAGCAAGGCTGTGGGAAGAGGACTGACTTCAACTCCCAGGACCTCAAGGGTAGGGATTACTACCGTAAGGGAACTTTTGGCATAACAGCACAAATCATGGAAAGCCGCACACGTTGGTATCATGAAAATCAGCCTACAACACATCTGCAAACTCTGCAATATATGCTATACTCGGCCTACGGAGGATCCGATGCTACTATATGACCACCTTAGCCACCTAACCATAGCGGATGACCAGTATGACATCCTTGATTTCCCCCAACCCAGCAAAGAAGAGGTGCAAGGCTCCCTGTCTTCCATGATTCTCTCTGCATCGGGCTGGAGAAAAATCTTTGCAGAGGGGGGCGATGGAGAAGACCCCACCAAAAGCATCTCCTATGCCGATGGGGTCATCACAATGTTTGTCGCCCTTGCCCTAGCAAGACATCTAGGGACTCCGCTTGCCCAAAAGGATGCCATCCAGGGAGAAGCTACTTTCGCCACTATTCCAACTGAGAGCAGCCCCACCGTCCTCGTCGGTCTCGATGCGCGTCCTACAGGTCGCCTGATCGGGGACATCATCTGTAGGACTCTGCTCTGTCTTGGCTGTAAGGTACGCTACCTCTTCATCTGTGCTGCCCCTGAAATTATGGCAGACTGCAATCTCTATCCTGAAGAGGCTGATGCTTTCCTCTATGTTTCAGCCAGTCACAATCCCATCGGCCACAATGGCTTCAAGTTCGGCAAGGAGGGGGGTGTATACTCAGGTTCCGAATCAAAACGCCTTATCGATACCTTTCTCTCCCTCTTTGCAGAAGAGGGGGCCTTTACCTATTTGCAGAAACTCTCCGCTTCCCTTGACAGCAAACGGTACTTCGAGGTCCTGACTTCCGTAAAAAGCCAGAAGCAGCAAAGCCTGGAGCGGTATGAACAGTTCATACTCACCACTGCCAGCAAGAGTCCCAACACAAAAGACCACTATGCATTCTCACGCTCAGTCATAGCGAACACAGAGACCACCCCCCTGGGTATCCTCGGAGAACTCAATGGCAGTGCACGATCGGTCAGCATTGACTTTTCCTTCCTCAAATCCCTTGGGCTCAAGGTAAGTATGCTCAACAACAAGGTTGGACAGGTAGTCCACGGCATAGTCCCAGAAGGTGAGAATCTAGAGTTGTGTAGGGAAACCCTAGAGGAACTCTACGCAGAGGATAAAGCCTATCTCCTTGGCTATGTTCCTGATAATGATGGGGATCGGGGAAACCTAGTCTACATCAGGGAGAGCACCGGAAAGGCTGAGATTCTGGAGGCACAGAACGTATTCTCCCTGGTGGTGCTCGCAGAACTCTGCCAGGCATACCTTCAGGACCCACAGGCCAAACTGGCTGTTGCGGTAAACGGACCGACCTCCATGCGCATCAACAGGATTTGTGAAACCCTCGGTGTTGAGGTGTTCCGCTCCGAAGTCGGAGAAGGCAATGTCGTCGAGCTGGCAAATCTGAAGCGCTCAGAAGGGTATCTGGTCCCCATCCTTGGAGAAGGCTCCAACGGGGGAAACATAACCCATCCTGCAAAGGTACGTGACCCTATGAACACCCTGATGAGCCTGATCAAACTGATGACGAGGGACGAACTGCTCAACCTCTGGACCAGGGTGAGCAAAACCAGGATGCCCCGCAAGGTAACCTTGGAGACTATCATAGAATCCCTACCCCGTTTCGTTACCACCCCCTCCTTTTCTGACAAGGCCAAGATGCAAGTCAGCTCTCCACAACGCGCTTTGAAACAAGCCTATGAGGAACTCTTTCTGATGGAGTGGGAGACGAGAAAGAAAGAACTCAAGACAATGGGTATCACAGAGTACAAAGTGTACCAGATGGAAGGTACGAACCTCTATCAGGGGGCAGGAGAGGAAAATCGCCATGAACCCTACAGCGGAGGGTATAAGATTAGCTTCCTGAACATACAGGGAGAAGAGACGGATTTTATCTGGATGCGGGGAAGCAAGACAGAACCGGTATTCCGCGTCCTTGCCGATTGCCAAGGCCCTGATGCAGAACGCCACGACTACCTCATCGAGTGGCAACGGAGCCTCATAGCGAAGGCAAATGAGTTGGCGATGGTCACTCCAAAGCCCAAATCTCATTGACCAGCCCCTCGAGGGTAGCATCACGAGCGGAACGGTTTCTCAGTTCACATTCCCAGACTACGAACACTCTCCACCCATCAGAGATGAGGGTGGAGATGTTTTTTGCATCACGGCTCCTGTTCTTTTCTATCTTATCGCTCCAGAATGCAGAATTGGTCTTGGGAAGCACAAAGAGAGAACACCCCTCATGCCCATGCCAAAAGCATCCGTTGACAAAGACAACACTCCTGTATTTGGGCAAGACAATGTCAGGGCTTCCCACAAGACGCCTGTCATTGGTTCGGTACCGGAGCCCCTTTCTGAACAAAAACCGCCTTACAAGCAGTTCGGCCTTGGTGTCCCGGCCTTTGATGGAGCGCATGATCTTACTTCGTTGTGCGGGTGAAAAACGGTCTGCCATAGAGAAAGGGTAGCACGAAACAGGGGAACAGACCATCTCTGCTTCTAGAAATGCCATGGATATACACTGCCAAGGGCTCCTATTTCACCGCCAATTGAACGAGTATTTCACCTAGAAACATTGCTCCAATCGAAACAAATGCTATATTGGTATCGTATTGGGTGCGATCACCTAGGAAGAGAGTAAGTTAGTAGACATACGTTGGAGGTCTATAGGGAAAACCCCTGATCAGAGCCTTGTGGTTGCTTGGAATGGTTAGTTTTTTGTCAAACACTGCGGCAGTAGTTTTTTCGCCTTTGGCTTATCCTGGGTATGATTGGAAACGTCAGGCAATCAGTGACCTGAGTGAAACCAACTCCCCTTCCATTCTCCTGTGGAATCAACTAAGCAGCCTGTATGGGGTGTGCGCTCTTGTCAGTATTACGCTGGTCTGCATTTTTATCTCGGGGCGGCTAAACAAGACCATGCGCGTAGGAATCTATCTTTTTGCCCTGATGAACTGGGTTTCTGCTGTCGGGTACACTATGCTCCCTCTTTCTACGAGTGTTTTGCCCGAACATTTCAGGATATCATGCACCTGTATGTGGTTACCTCTTCAGTAGTTCTTCTTTCAATAACCTCCCTAGTCTTACTTATGGTTGGTGGCTACCGGAAAAAGTATTATCCATCGC
>DMAO01000300.1 GCA_003446545.1 Sphaerochaeta sp. | reverse complement strand
GGGAGAAGATTTGCTCGTTGTAGGATAGTTTGAGTGAGGTATCAAATACAGAAGAGAATTTGACAGACATTCTGTATATTTTAGCGATTTTGTAAATCAAAGCTTGTTTTGTTTCTATAATGCTGTATAATACATGCATTATGGAAACAAAAAAGAATATTTCCTATCTTGCTTTCAGAGATTTCTTTTCTCCTCTTGGTTGTTTTTCGACTTATCAGGTAAAGATTTGGAATGAACAGTTTGACAGGAATAATTTTGGACGGTGGGAAAAACAGGGCAAGTTGATCCGATTACGTCAAGGATATTATACGTTTCCGTCTTATAAGGGAAATGGGGACGCTCCTTACTATTTTGCCAATAAGATATATCCTCCTTCCTATGTAAGCCTACATTCTGCACTATCCTTCTATGGGATGATTCCTGAAGGAGTTGTGCACATTACCAGTGTGACCTCAAGAAAGACTGCACGCTTTCAAAATCCTTTCGGAGAATTTATCTACCAATCCATCAAACCGCAATTAATGTTTGGGTATTCCAGTGAAAAATCCAGCCTTACCCCCACGTGGAACATGTTGCTCGCATCGCCGGAAAAAGCTTTACTTGACCTTTTGCATCTTAATCCACAATACAATTCAGAAACGGATATGCAGGAACTTCGTCTGGATATTGACTTCATGCAGGAAGAATTGAATGTGACACGACTCGATGAATACCTGTCCCGCTTTGCATCAAAGGCCCTGGAAACAAGAGTTGCATGCTTGAAAGGAGCGTATATATGATAGACATTCAATCCATCAAGGAATTTTTTCCTCCAGCCATGAGAGACAATGCAGAATACCAAAAGCTTATGGTGAAGGAATATATCCAATGCCAAATCCTTGAATATCTTTCAAATACCCCATATATCACAAAACTCTCTTTCATTGGCGGAACAAATCTCCGCCTCATCAAACATATAGACAGGTTTTCTGAAGATTTGGATTTTGATTGCAAGAATATGTCCAGGGAAGAATTTCTTTTGATGACCGATGGAGTCCTCAGATACCTAACTAATCTCGGATATATCGTCGAGCCAAAAGAACGGGAACATGATAAGCTCACCGCTTATAGGCGAAGTATCTATTTTCCGCAACTGGTATTTTCACTGAATCTGAGTGGATATAGGAATTCCAGGTTTCTCATAAAAATTGAGATGCAGGATCAAGAGGTCGTATACAAAACGATACCCGCATTCATACAAAGCTGTGGATTCTATTTCCCTGTTCCGGTTCCTCCCGTCGATATCCTCTGCTCCATGAAGCTTTCCGCCTTGTTGAACCGAAGCAAAGGTCGGGATTTCTATGATGTCATGTTCCTCTTGGTGCAGACCAAACCGAATTACAGGTTCCTTACAATAAAGCAAGGAATTCACAATGAAGAGGAATTGAGAGATGCAATTACACTATGCCTCTCAAAAATTGACCTTACCAGCAAACAGCAGGATGTAAAACATCTGCTGTTCACCAGCCAGAAAAGCGAGATGATAACAAACTTTGCGTCCTTGGTGAGAAGCCTGGAGCTGTGAACGGCTGATATCTTTGGGCTAAACTTCTGAATTCATACTACCTGTAGTTATGTCCAGAAGTGGCAGAAGGTCCTGCCAAGAGTCACGTACGTAGTGTATTGATTTCAAAGGAAGAGGAGCTGGCCTGAGCCAGCTCCTCTTCAGATCTACCTTTTCTTTTATTACGGGTTCGCTCAGTACTTTCCGTACAGAGGTCCGAAGTTCTGACAGGCTCTGAAGTCAGCGCCTTCCTTGTCCATGCCCAGCATTGACCAGGCACTTGGACGGAAGATCTGCTCTTCT
Organism: Sphaerochaeta sp.; assembly: GCA_003446545.1. Taxonomy (GTDB): domain Bacteria; phylum Spirochaetota; class Spirochaetia; order Sphaerochaetales; family Sphaerochaetaceae; genus Sphaerochaeta. The sequence goes on along the minus strand of DMAO01000300.1, from coordinate 711 downwards.
GGAACGTTGTGCATGCATACAGGGATACGGAGCATAGAGGCCAGAGCTATCATATCTGCACCGAAGTGACCATAGCCAAGGGCTCCATGGTTGGCTCCCCAGTTTGCCATGACCGAGTAGACATCCTTGAAAGGACCATCCTTGCCATCAGTTCTGGGAACAAACCAGGTGGTTGGCCAGGTCTGGTCAGTCCTCATGTTGATGATGTCAAAGACCTTCTGTGGTACTTCACAAGTCCAACCTTCTGCAATCTGGATGACAGGGCCTACACCCTTCACCATGTTGAGCCTGACCATAGTCAGAGGCATGTCGCCTTCACTGAGGAAGGTTGAGCTGAAGCCACCGCCACGGAAGTAGCCGCAGTTGGCTACACTAAAGCGTGTTTTATCCAGAACGTTCTTCACATCTTCATCTGTGATATCCCAGAACTGCTTCATCTCGCTCTTGCCATCCTTGTTCTTCATCTGACCGTTGGCATCAAGGGTGGTGGCACCACTGTTGATGAGGTGGATGAAGCCATCCTTGGCAAGGCCTTCTGGCTTCCAGTCGGTGACGCGCTCGATGGCTTTGGGGCTCCAGTAGGTTCTCACATCACTGAAGATGGATGCACGGTTGGTCAGATGCTTACAGAAAAGCATCCCAAGACCGTTGAGGTAGTCATTCTCTGTCGCCATGATGTAAGGCTCACGGATACCGTTCCAATCAAAGGAC
>DMAO01000326.1 GCA_003446545.1 Sphaerochaeta sp. | reverse complement strand
CCAGCAGCACTGACTTGCCGGTGATCATCTACAACAACATGCCGAAGACCAACGTCCATGTGGAGCCTAAGACTGTAGCCAAGCTCTCCGAGATTGCCAACATCGTTGGCGTGAAGGACAGCACAGGGGACTTTAGCAATACTGCAGAGTATATCCGCCTGACCCGCGGCAATGAAAGCTTTGGTGTGTTGCTTGGTCGGGATACCCTCATCCATGCAGGGCTCTGCCATGGGGCCGTCGGTGCCATCGCCTCCTGTGCAAATGTAGCCCCACGTATTGCTGCAGACATCTATGACAAGTATGTCAGTGGTGATATCGCAGGGTCCTTGGAAGCGCAGTTCCTGTTTGCTCCGCTTCGGATCGCTACGAATATGGGTTCCTTCCCTCAGGTCATCAAAGAGGGTTTGGAGTTGCAAGGCGTTCCTGTAGGAAAGTGTCTCGATCCCATCAGGGCCCTCAGTACCCAGGAACGGGAGACCCTTCGCTCGGTCTTGGCCGAGATGCATTTGCTTTGAATCTAGGTATTTCCCCGGTAACGGGTAAGAATATAATAAGGAGATTGAAGATGAAGAAGATTGTAGCTATTGCACTTTCTATTCTGTTAGTCGGTTCTCTGGTGTTTGCAGCCGGTGCTGGGGAAACCCAGGAAGCTGCTCCCACATTTCAGGGAAAGAACGTTCGCGTAGTAATTGGATCCACCTCCACCGGTGGTGACTCCTACCTTATTGCAGAGACGGTAAGTCGCTATCTGGCAAAAGAACTTGGTGCCAACCTGAAGGTTGATGCTGTAGGTGCTGCAAAGGCTCTCGATGCCATGCAGACTTCAAAACCCGATGGCAATACCATCATGATGTTCCACGACATGACCTACCTTGGCATCTCCTTTGGGGCATATGACAAGATGTACAGTCTGGAAAACATGACAGTCGGGCCACGTATTGCCCAGAACCCCGGTTCTGCTTGGGGATCAAGTAAGAATGCACCGTACAACAGCCTTGCTGAAATTCCTGTGTACCTGCAGAAGAATCCCAACGCAATCGTTCGCATGGCTTGTGAGGCCGGCGGTGTATCCCACGTTGCCTTCGTCGTGTTCTGGCAGTGGGCCAAAGATACCTATGGACAGGACGTTGCTGATAGGATTGTTGTCGTAATCGGTGGTTCCACCGGGGATAAGCTTCAGCTCCTCTGGGATGGTAATGCTGATGTTATCTTTGCTGACTACACCAGTCTCCTCCAGTACACCCAGACTGACGATCCGAAGATTGCCATGAAGTACATGGGCCTGATGGACAATATTGATGGTGTATCTGCAACTTCCTATGCTGATCAGGGGATCACCCTGAACAAGAAGGAGTTCCGTTTTGCAAAGGACTTCCTGATCTACCTGCCAAAGGATTTCCCAGCAGCCCTTGTTGCTGAACTTGATGCAGCCATGAAGAAAGTCAATGCTGATCCTGCCTTGATCGCAGACCTTGCCAAGATGACCTATCGCCCTGGCAAGTATCTCAATTCTGCAGAAAGTAAGGCCTTCATCTATGACAAGCGCGACAGCCTTCAGGGTCTGATCGACAATGCTCCGTCATTGGATGACCTCGTACTGTAAGGAAAAAATCACCGATGGGGAGCTGTAGGTATGGTATGCCTGCAGCTCCTGACCTCTGAGGAGAGTTGTATTATGTTCCGAGTAAATTACAAGCCTTCAACTTCCCATTGGATTTTCCCTCCCATTATTTTTGGGATTCTTGGATTCCTCTTGGTGGTTATGGCAATCCAACGTCTGCTTAAATGCAGGAGACTGGGTAAGCCCTTTTTTGCATTCAAGAACTATCACTTCTTTGTGGCCAACTGGGATAAGGTAAGGCTCATTGGAAGCCTGGTCCTGATGGTCTTGTATTTCCCCTCAATGAATCTCCTCGGATTCCTTCCCGCTTCCATCCTGTTTGTATTCATGTTCAATGTACTGTTTTGTGGCGTACAGCAGCTTGCATCAATTCCAGTTGCTTTTAAAACTCGAAAGTTCTGGTCTAATCGTGGTTTTCGTTCCTTGCTGATTTCCCTGATCATATCGGTAGTCTCTTCGACGCTCATATATCTGGTCTTCGGCAAGCTATTCAAGATCACCTTACCTTAATAGGAGGAACATAAAGTGATGGAATCGTTTACGTTTGGAATTCCCCAGTTACTGATGTCACTTACAGGAGTTATGGTTGGAATCATCTTTGGTGCCCTGCCAGGAATGACCGCTACCATGGCTATCGCCATTTTCCTCCCCCTTACCTATGCATATGACCTGAACACCTCCCTCTATCTTTTGCTTGGGCTCTATGTCGGTGGCATTTCAGGTGGTCTCATACCTGCTATCCTTATCAACATCCCCGGTACGCCCTCCTCGATTTGCACAGGCTTCGATGGCTTTCCCATGACCAAAAGGGGTGAGGGCTTGCGTGCCCTTCGCATTGGCATCACCGCAAGCCTTATCGGTGGTATGATCAGTCTTGCTTTCTTGTGGTTCTTTACCCCTCCCTTGTCCAAGGTGGCGATTAATTTCTCTGCAATTGAGAAGTTCCTCATCATTGTGTTTGCCCTGACCATTATCGCAGCCTTGAGTAAAGGAAGTCTCGTCAAGGGCATATTTGCGGGCTTTTTTGGTGTGTTGATCGCCTTGATCGGCCAGTTTGCTGACAACAATAAGATGCGCATGGTTCCCGATATGTTTAAGGTTGACCTTAGGATGGGGTTCCAGCTCCTGCCTGTGCTCATCGGCCTGTTTGCCGTGGTCCAGATCTTCCAAGAAGCAGAAATCGGCATGAAGGAAGAGCACCAGAGCACAGACCTTTCCTCCCAGTCGAAGAAGTTCTCCTTCAAGGATTTCAAAGGCCAAGGGTTCAATCTGATACGTTCGGGCATTATCGGAACCTTTATCGGGGTCCTCCCTGGTGTTGGAGGCAGTGCAGCTTCCTTGCTCTCCTACTCACAGGCGAAGAGCCAGTCAAAGCATCCTGAGAAATTTGGCACAGGTTGTGTCGATGGCCTGGTTGCCTCAGAAGGGGCGAACAACGGTCTTACCGGAGGGGCGCTCATTCCGCTTCTCTCACTGGGAATCCCCGGAGACAGTACCACCGCCGTTCTTATCGGAGCATTCATGCTTCAGGGTATCCAGGTGGGTCCGCTGTTCATCATCAATAACCCCATTACCTGGAAGACAATTCTCCTTGCCATGGGTTTGGCGAACGCATTGATGTTCATTGTGATGTTCTATCCCATCAAGCATATCGTGAAGGTGATCAACTTTCCTAAGGCACGTATATTCCCTGTGATCATACTCTTGTGCACAGTCGGTTCCTATGCTGTGCAGAACGGAAATATGTTTGATGTCTGGACCATGCTGTTCTTTGGCGTCCTTGGCTATGTAATGACCAAGTTTGGCTTCAGTGTCCCTTCGTTACTCATTGGATTTATCCTTGGTCGCGATTTGGAGAAGTATTTCGTAGACTCCATCAAGGGTGCCGGTGGTTCCCTTGGCACCTTCTTCTCCAGACCTATCGGCAATGTCATCTGGGTTCTCATTGCCATTTCCTTGGGTTGGGCTTTCTATGAGGAGCATCGTACCAAGAAACGTGCCAGGCTTGCAAAGGAAAAGGAACAATGATCCGTCTTATTCAGATTGACCCAAGTGATAATGTTGCAATTGTGACAGAAAACGCTGCTAAAGGGATGGACCTTGAAGGCATTGTCCTCCTCCAGGATATTCCCCAGGGCCATAAGGTTGCCCTCAAGAACCTGCAGAAAGGTGACGAGGTCATCAGGTATGGGGTTACCCTTGGGTACCTGCTTGAGGATATTGAGGTAGGGTCCTGGATCAACGAGACTATGTTGGCCTTGCCCGATCTCCCTTCCTTGGACTCCCTCACCTATGCCCAGGGGGAAGCTGTTGTGCTCCCTAAGCCTTCGATCACTACCTTTGAGGGTTTTGACAATGGCCCTGATCTTTATGCCGGGACCAGGAACCTTTTGGCTATCACCACGACCGTGCAGTGTGTGTCCGGTGTGGTGAACCAGCTGGTTGGTCGGATTCGTTCAACGCTTCTTCCCAAGTATCCGAATGTCGATGAGGTGGTTGCCATCAACCACGCCTATGGCTGTGGTGTGGCTATCAATGCCCCCGATGCTGTCATCCCTATCCGTTCCATCAGGAACATCATGCGCAATCCCAACTTTGGTGGGGAGATCATGGTTGTGGGGCTTGGGTGTGAGAAGCTGACCGTTGACAAGCTACTTCCACCTGAAGAGATCAATGCTGAGAATGTCCTGATGCTACAGGACTATCAGGGTTATGCTGCTATGATGGAAGCCCTGCTGAAGATGGCAGAGACCAAGCTGGAGGCACTGAACAGAAGAAAGCGGACAACGCTTCCCCTATCCAAACTCTGCATCGGTATGCAGTGTGGAGGCAGCGATGCCTTCAGCGGTATAACTGCAAACCCGAGTGCCGGGTATGCCTCTGACCTGTTGGTCAGCGGTGGTGCGACGGTGATGTTCAGTGAGGTGACCGAGGTCCGTGACGGGGTGCATCTGCTTGCCTACCGATGTGTGGACAAGGAGGCCAGGGATAAGCTGGTCGCTGAGATCGGCTGGTATGATGCCTACCTTGCCAAGGGAGAGGTGGACCGTTCTGCAAACCCTACCCCTGGAAACAAGAAGGGTGGGCTCTCCAATATTGTGGAGAAGGCAATGGGTTCCATTGTGAAGAGCGGACGAGCTCCTATTGTTGAGGTACTTGGTCCTGGGGAACTGCCTACCAAGAAGGGGCTGATCTTTGCAGCAACCCCCGCCAGTGACATTGTGTGCGGTCCTTCCCAGCTTGCCAGCGGGATAGCCTTGCAGGTGTTCATGACAGGACGGGGAACCCCCTACGGCCTGGCTGAAGCCCCTGTGATAAAGGTCTGTTCCCGCAATGCCATGCAAGAGCAGTGGCCTGACCTGATCGACCTGAATGCTGGTGGCATTGCTACAGGGGAAGAGAGTGTGCAAGAGGTGGGAAAGCGCCTGTTTGAGCTCATCCTGGATGTGGCAAGTGGCAAAAAGAAGCCCTATGCAGAGCAGCTCAAGCTAACTAACTTCCTGTGCTTCTTCAATCCTGCTCCTATAACATAAGAAGGGTGAGATGCCTTACCGTTTCCACAGTAGATTCTCCACTCCTAGAGGTAGGGGAAGGGTATTCCTGTATAGGTCCCCTGCAAGTACTGTTCCCTAAAGTTTGTACCATTACGAACATCCTTGAAGTCCGATACCCTCTTAACAACAGAGCCTTTTATTAAGGTCTTGTTGATGATTCCTATCTCGGATACACGGAGCAACCCATCAGAAAGCAGTTCTGTGGAATTGGATGTGAACACCAGCTGTGCCCCTTTTGTGTTAAGCCTTCTGCTCTTGAACATCCTTACCAGCTCTATGGAGAGCCGAGGGTGCAGAAGGAGGTCAATAGAATCTATTATGGCAATACCTCCTGTTGCCAAGCGGTCCAATGTCATATCCAGCACTCTGAAAAGTCTTTGGGTCCCTTCTGACTCTTCTGTAAAATCGAAGGCTACCTCGTCTCCTTCACTATTGGTGTGGTAGGCTATCAGGGTTTCTTCAAACCCCTGTTTCTTCTCAATACGCACAATATCAATATCTAGCATGTTCAGGAGCCGAGTGAGGAAAGCAAAGTCTGTAGGCTCCTCAGCTTTGTGCTGATAGTTTGTAAAGAACTGGGATGCAGAGCGTTTCACTTCAGCAAGAACTCCAATGTGGTTGGCAATGTAGGAAAAGGCCGAGGTAGCTTCCTTTGAAAGACCTGCGAATCCTAGAGCAAGCACCTTCAGAAATGTTTGCTGATAGGCAGCCTGGACAGAGAATATCTCTTCAACTTTCTAGTGATACTCTGAAACAGGGCAAAGGCTTGTACCACAGTTGATTTGCCTGAGCCATTGGCACCAAACAATCCAAGACAAGGTACAACTCTAGGCAATCCTTTCTCTTGTAGGAAGGGAAGGGTAGTCATATCTTTGTACCCATGGGGAGCCTTGGCTTCTGCAAAGCTGAGATCAAGGGTCAGGCGTTGGATCGACTTGAAGTTGTGTATGGTAAAGTATGAGAGCATTGCATTACCTCAGTTGGTTTATTCAGGACCTTAGCTTCAAAGATAGTTGATCTGATACGTGTTGTCTTTATTTTATGTCCTTGTTCATTTTGACATTGAAGGCTTT
>DMAO01000353.1 GCA_003446545.1 Sphaerochaeta sp. | reverse complement strand
TTTCAGTACGTGGTCACTGAACGCGTCTAGGTCGGCATAGTAGATCTTCAAACCTGCTTTCTTGAAGAAATCCACCAGTTCAGCCTCTGCCTTGAGGTTGGTTGTGTCACAGTATTCGATACCGGCTTTCACGCCTTCCATGACCCAGCCCTTCTGTTCTGCAGAAAGGGATTGCCACTTCTTCTCATTGATTGCAGGCCAGACACTGTCTACGAGGTGGTTGGTGATGGTAATGGATTTTGTGACTTCATAGAACTTAGCGTTTTTGGTTGTTGGAAGTGGGTTGTCCTGTCCGTCAACGGTCTTAGTCTGCAAAGCCATGTATAGCTCGCTGAAGGAGATCGGAGTGGGGTTTGCTCCAAGAGCCTTTCCAAGGAAGATCCAAGAATCAGAGTTGGGCATTCTCAGGTTGACGCCTTTGAGATCATCTGGAGTCTTGATAGCCTTATCCTGAACAAGGTTCAGCTGGCGGGTTCCCAGATACTCAGCACCAAGGGGTCTGATGCCCTGTTCCTGAGCGATGCGATCGAACACCTCTGCTCCGATAGGGCCATTGAGGACGGAGGTCATGTGGTCATAGGTCTTGAAAATGTACCCTGCGGTAAACATGGAGACCCAGGGTGATCCATCAGTGAGCCATGATGCACTGGTAGCAGTAATATCCGCTTGCCCGCTCTTGATGGCTGACACTTCCTGTTCCTGCTTGAAGAGGGAGGCAGAATCATAGGTAAGAACCTTGATCTGTCCGCCGGAAATTCTCTCGACAGTCTCCTTGAAGACTCTCATGGCTCCGGCATGGGCATCAGTGGGTACTGCGGTCATGGTATAGACCAACTCCACAGGCTTGGCAGCACTTTCTGCTGTACCTTGAGCAAAAGCCATGGGTAGTACCATGACAACCAACAACAGTGCGATAGTAAGTTTCTTCATTGTTTCCTCCTTGGAAGCCTGATTCGGCATAACAATGATCAATATTTGACTCGGACAAGGCCGAGATTCCCCTAACCAGATACAACCTATTCGGTATAAATCTGTAAAGCTGTAAAGCTGTCTTACAGGTTTATGTTCGCATGGGTTTGGGAATCTGTCAAATTGTTTTTTCAAAGAGAAAGAAAAAAGTGAGAAATGAAATATACTAAGGCTTGGGGTGGGAAGCACAAGGGTGAAGGTAGAATACTAGGGGTAAAAAAACAACACGGTAGTACCCGTGTTGTTATCGTACCAAGATCATTAAGGCCAACTGTTTACAGGAGGACCTTGAACACTACCTTCACCACTTGGCTAGATGATTCGTCAACAAGGTTTGGGGCATGGGGTTCTCCTGGGAAGAACACCACAAAACTACCTTGCTTTGCATGATAGGAGAGCAATTTTTCCCCTTTAGCCATAAAGAAATCCTTCTTATCATCATAGGCTGTTGTGGCGGTAAGCAGATCACGTGATGCAATATCCATACGCTCATGCCCCTTGAGCAGGATTTGGACATCGGCTTCCTTTCTGTGCACTTCGTACTCAGATGCTTCTGTCTTTTCTGTCTTGTAGGTAAACAGGTTGTAGCGAAGGTCCTTCTGTTTGGTAGTATAGCTACCCAATTCCAAGGCTTCGAGCCTGCCGCTTTCGATGATTTCAATGACCTGTTGTAGGGCGGGGAGGGTGGAGACATAGTTTTTCATCTGGGATATCTGGTCTAGTATCATGGGTGTACCTCTTTTGGGCACTAGCATAGCGAATGAAGAGGAAAAGGGAAAGCCGTGACTTTGGTTTCTCTGCGATTTTGGTCTGCCTATGCAGGAATTAATCGCAAAGTGCAGGGTGTTCCTGAAGGAAAACTGGGAATATCCTCGCCCTAGCCGATGGCTCAAAAATTCCGTACCTTTAGGATACCACAGTATAATCGTGGTCTTTAAAAGGAGCTAGACATGTCTGATATCCATTCCTATTCAACCAGTGTGAAGTACAGTGAACAGAGAAAGGGCGTACTTTCTTCAGGGGGTCTCCCTTCCTTTGAAGTCGCGACCCCTCCCCAGTTCCCCGGTGGACATGAGGGGATTTGGTCCCCAGAGCACCTTTTTGTCGCTTCGGCAGAGATCTGCCTGATGACAACCTTCCTGTCCATTGCCGAGAAGTCCCGCCTGGAGTTTGTCGAGTATAGCTCAGAGGCCGTCGGAACTCTTGAGAAGACAGCTGAAGGTATGGTGATGACTAAGATTGTCATCAAGGTGAAGGTCGTTATCAGCGATGAAGCAAAAAGAGACCGCACCCTATTGCTCCTAGAGAAGTCTGAGAAGTACTGTCTCATCTCAAACTCCATGAAGACCGAGGTTACTATTGAGCCGATGGTAGTCGTGAACTGATGAGAATTGAGAAAAGAGAAGAAGAGAAGAGAAGAGATGCACTACGCCTCTCGAAATAGTCCCATGGCGCGTAGTTTTTGCAATGGGTGTCTTTAGTAGATAGGTGTAGGGGGATGATACGTCCCATTGTCTTCAGATGCCAGAAGGTTACTCTTGTGTATCAAGTAGCCTTTCCAGCTTGCTGATAGTTAAAGGTGAGGATCCCTCATAATGGTTGTTTACGTTGATGAATAGGGTTGTTCCTGCTCTTACCACCTTCTTAATAAGAGGCGCAAGGAGAGAGAGTTCATCGTCTCTAGATGTAACTATTCTGCTCCAGTCCTCTCCTGTGGCCTGTTCAATTCCCTTTCGGTCATCACCATGCAAGCGGATACAAGCTCTGTCACCTAATTGGTCTCCATAGCGTTGTAGAGTTGCAGTGATGTCATCCATCCAATAGCCCTGCAGCAGTACAGGGGCGACATGTTGACCCTGGAGATAAGAGAACCAAGAGGAGTCGATCCACCTGGGGTTCCGAAGCTCAACTGCATAGGGGAGTCCTTTGGGAAGAGCTGAAAAGAAGGTGTCCAAACGATCAAGGAATTGTTTTCTGGAATCCATCTTGTCCTTATTCAGATACTCGAACTGAAACATAAGTAGTCCAAGTTTTGGAACCAAAGGTTCTATTCGGTCAAAAAACTGCGTAAACACCTCTGGGTGAAGAAACCATTGGTTTGGTTGTGTTCCCCCTCTGTAGGATAGCGAAGATGTTATTGTATTGGGACATTTGATGGTAAATTTGAAATAAGAGGGTGTTGCTGCATCATACTCTGCAACAAGGTTGCGATTGGGCAGGCCATAGCTGGCTTTTTCCAAGGACCAGAACCACTGGTCTATCTCAACACTCTGGTATTTCCGTGAATATTCCTCAAGAAAGTTTCCGGGACTCCTACTAGAGTAGACAAGACCTTCCCAGGAAGGATATTTCCAGGAACATGAGCCAAGATAGACGTTGTTCATAGCAATAGTATATTCCATGATTGAGGGTATTTCCACTGGCGGTCNNTCTAATTCTTTAATTCAATCTGAAAAGTAACGTTTCCCCAGAAGGAAGAAAATCCATATTCTGCTTGATTTTGCCATGACCCTTGTACTAAGATTTGCATGTAACAGTTGCACCCTTTACGGGTGCGTGGATTGAAACCGAAGAGCAGCTGAAATATTTACTCTAATTGAGGATTCGCTGCCCTTACGAGGTGCGAAAGGTCTTTACAACCAAGTAAAATAGTCTCATCCCACTTCCCAATGTTAAAATAGTAGAAAACTTAGCTTTTTCCGTGTAAAGACTTCTGCCAAAACTGAGCTAAAATTGATATGTGTACAACGGGGTTCCCGTTGAAAAAAAGGAGTCACATATGAAGAAAGCTATGGTGTTTTTGGTAGTTCTAAGCCTGGTCTTTACTGCAGCCTTTGCAGAGGGAACCAGTGAAAAAGCCCCAGCCAATCAGAAGCTGGTTGTTGGATTTGCCCAAATTGGACAGGAGTCAGGATGGAGAGGTGCAGAGACCACTTCCATTACTTTCCATGCTGCCCAGAACCTTGATACCATTCAGTTGCATTTTGCTGATGCACAGCAGAAGCAAGAGAACCAGATCAAAGCAGTTCGTTCCTTCATCCAGATGGGCGTTGATGTAATTGGCCTTGCTCCAGTTGTAGAGACAGGTTGGGAGACGGTTCTTGGGGAAGCAAAAGAGGCTGAGATTCCAGTAATCTTCGTAGACCGTATGGCCAATGTTCCTGACGATCTCTATGCATCTTTCATCGGTTCCGACTTTATTGATGAAGGTCAGAAAGCCGCTGCAGAGATGATCCGCTTGCTGAATGGTAAGGGTAAGGTTGTCATGCTTGAAGGTACCGTTGGAGCTTCCGCTGCCATCGACCGCCAGAAGGGTTTTCTTGAAGGTATTGCAAAGGCTCCTGGAATCACAGTAATTGCGCGCCAAAGTGGTGATTTTACCCGTTCCAAGGGTAAGGAAGTCATGGAATCTTTCCTGAAGAGCTATCCTCAGATTGATGGTGCATATGCTGACAATGATGACATGATGCTCGGTGCTATCGAAGCAATGAAAGAAGCAGGCAAGAAGCCTGGTTCACAGATCAAGACAGTATCCGTTGATGGCGTCAAGGGAATCTTTGAAGCTATGGTGGCAGGTGAAGCCAACGTGACTGTTGAGTGTAACCCTCTGCTCGGACCTCAGTTCTTCCAGGCTGCAGCCGATCTTAAGGCTGGGAAATCCATTCCTAAGTGGATCAAGTCCAACGAAGATGTATACCGTCAGGAAACTGCAGCATCTGACCTTCCTACTCGTCTTTACTAAGAAGAGTCTGACGTAGTTCAGAAGCGTTTTAGCGAGCCGCTCTGCAAGAACAGAGCGGCTTTTTTGGAGGAACCATGAACCAGAAACTCATTGAAATGCAGCATATCTCCAAAAGTTTTCCTGGAGTCAAGGCCCTCAGTGATGTCCCCTTCACTTTGGAAGCGGGTGAGATCCATGCATTGTTGGGAGAGAATGGAGCTGGGAAATCAACACTCATAAAAGTGCTGACCGGCGTCGAGCATCGTGATGGAGGTACAATCCTGTTGGAAGGCAAGCCCATACATGCCCGGAATCCCCAGGAAGCACAAAAGTTAGGTATCAGTACAGTATACCAGGAAGTTAACCTTTGTCCTAACCTATCCGTTACTGAGAATATTTATATTGGAAGGGAACACAAGAAAAATGGCTTCATTGACTGGGAGTATGCGAACCAAGCGTCTGAAAAACTCTTGAAGATGTTCAATCTGGACATTGATGTTACACAGACCCTAGCACGCTATTCTGTGGCCATTCAGCAGATGGTAGCAATAGCAAGGGCTGTAGATATTTCTGCAAAAGTACTCATCCTTGATGAGCCCACTTCCAGCCTATCAGCTGTTGAGGTTCTTGAACTCTTTAAGATTATGCGCATGCTCAAAGACCGTGGAATGGGAATCATCTTTGTAACCCACTTCCTTGATCAGGTGTATGGCATCTCAGATACCATTACCATCTTACGTAATGGTGAATATGTTGGCACGTTTCCGACCTCTGATCTTACCCGACTCCAATTGGTGGGCAAGATGATCGGTAAGGAGTATACCGAAGTTGATGAGAAGGCTTCAGAGTTTCAGCAACAGGAACAGGACAAAGAAGTTGTCATGGAACTCAAGAATGCTTCCAGTGCCCATATCAAGGGCATCGACCTATCGCTTAGGAAAGGGGAGGTTATGGGCTTAGGGGGATTGCTTGGATCGGGAAGAAGTGAAATTGCCCATATGCTATTTGCTGCTGACCCTCTGCTAGAGGGAACCCTTGAGATTGGGG
>DMAO01000196.1 GCA_003446545.1 Sphaerochaeta sp. | reverse complement strand
TCACTGATGGACTTGGCTCCATACGGACCCGCCTCGTCATTGATATCGATCAGGACAGCCTTGAAATCCTCAGGCAGCTCGCTGATCATCGGAACACCGTAATCAGTAAGATTTGCTGTGATACAAACGCCTTTCTCGTCGATGACCATATCCTCGTAGAGGGTATGGCCAATGGACTTGAGCGCTGCTCCGTACATCTGGCAAAGAGCCAGTTCCGGGTTGATAGGAGTACCGGCATCCTGCAAGGCATAGAACTTCTGCACCTTGACCTGACCGGTTCGCACGTTGACAGCAACCTGGGCAAAATGGGCGCCATAGGGGATGGAGTTGTGGTTCGTGGTAAACGAAGCACGTCCCATCACCTGACCCGAGCCTGTGCCGGTAAGGGCATCATGGCTGAGCTTGCCATAGCTGAGGCTCTTCTTTGTCTTGGTGCTGTACACTTCCCCTGGAGCGCGGCAGATCAGGTCCTCTGCATGCTCGCCCATCTGTTTTGCGGCCTCAGAAAGCAGGTTTTTCTTCAGATCCTCTGCAGCATAAAAAGATGCATTGCCACTGAAGAAGGTACCGCTGGAAGCATAGGCACCAGTATCAAAGGTACAGCTGTCAGTGTCACCACTGATGACTGTAACCTGATCCATCGGAATGCAAAACGCCTCACTCATCATCTTGACGCTGATGGTATCGAGCCCGGTCCCAAGGTCCGCACCACCACTGAAGATTTGGAAAGTCCCATCGGTGAGCAACTTGGCCCAAGCATTGGAATGGTCAAGGCCAGGAAGCCCCGAACCCTGCTGGATCATGGCAAAGCCCTTGCCAATCTTCCAATCAGGATCATCAGAGGTAACCTTCTTACCCCATTCGATCATCTTAGCGCCCTGTACCAGAGCATCCTCAAGACCACAGGACCCTACAGGAACCACAGTCCCCTCACGTCCCTCTCCAAGGCCCTTGAGAATCTCCAGCATATAGCCGGGTTCGACCTTGTTCTTGAGAGCCATCTGGTAGTAGTCGATGCCAAGCTTGTCAGCAAGCTCTGCCATACAGACCATCAGCGCGTATGATCCCTTGGGGGCACCATAGCCCTGATAGGCTCCGGTGGGAAAGATATTGGTGTAGTAGGTAATGACATCGAACTTCATGTTGTCACACTTGAGCAGTGGCAAGGTCTTTGAACAGGCATTCATCGGAACAGTGAGACAGTGGTTGCCATACGGACCGGTATTGGCACGTACGTCCATGTAGACTGCAGTGAGAGTGCCGTCCTTCTTTGCCCCCATCTTCACCGTCACCCGCATCGGATGACGGGTAGAGTTGGCAATAAACTCCTCTTCACGGGTATTGCGATAGTAGATTGGCTGTCCTGTAATCCAGGTTGCGTAGCCTACCAGGTCCTCAACCAGGATGTCCTGCTTGGAACCGTAGCCACCACCGACCTTCTCCTTAATGACATGAATCTTATTTTCAGGAATCTCACACACCCAGGCAACGATACGCCTGACATGGAAAGGGACCTGGGTCGAGGCGTGCACGACCAGGCGGCCATTGTCAATCTTTGCATAACAGACGTGTGGCTCAAGGGGAGTACACTGGATCTGGCTGGTCTGGTATGTCTGTTCGACTATAGCATCAGCTTCCTTGAATCCCTTCCTCACATCCCCGATATGCCCATGGGCAGCAGAGGCAACGTTCCTTCGGATATCACCATGCAGGGGGAACTGGTAGACAACTTTACCATCACGAGGATCGGCATTCCTGTTGTACTCGTCAAGATCGTCAGGAGCTCCTACCTTAAATTCGACCGTACTGTTGTGGACGATTGGTGCACCCTCTTGCATTGCCTCCTCAACAGTGAAAACAGGCTTGAGAACTTCATACTCCACCTTAATGGCAGCGCGGGCTGCTATAGCCTGCTCCAAGGTATCTGCAACAACTGCAGCAACCCTGTCCCCGACGTGCCGTACCTTCTCATTGAACAGGCGCCTGTCATGGGGGCTTGGTTCAGGATTTCCCTGGCCAGCCTGCATGTAGGTCACATCAGAGCAGTTCTTATGGGTGAAAATCTCTACCACCCCTTCCATTGCTAAGGCCTCTTTCGTATCGATGCTCTTGATGTAGGCATGTGCATAGGGGGAACGAAGCACAACCATGCTCTTGTACCCAGGGAGTACGCGGTCCTCCACAAAGCTCTTCTCGCCTGCTACCAGCTGTGGCCCGTCAACCTTGGACTTGGGTTTGCCCACATAGGTGAGGTGGTCACGGAAGGTTGGGGAAATGGAGCTCTTATACTCACCGGTGGCAAGCATTTCCTTGGCAAGCTCAACGGCAAGATAGTAATGCTCATACCCTGTGTCACGGACAAAGATTCCAGAAAGCACCTCTGCTACCTGTTCCCTAGAAGGATTCTTCTCCTTCTCCAGCAACCAGGTCAGCAATAGGGCAGCAGCGGGAGCATTGTAGGCACTCTGCACAACTCCTGCATCGATCATGGCCTGCTGGACAACACTGAGCTTACGGCTGTTTCCCAGGCCTTCTGCGGTTCGGATAGTCGCTTTATCGGCCTGGAGGGCGATCATGAGGTTGGCATAGACAGGGACATCATTGAAAATGATGGTATCGCTTCCTGCGAACCCTTCGCGATCATCACTGTCACGGACACTGATATAGC
>DMAO01000093.1:8595-12205 GCA_003446545.1 Sphaerochaeta sp. | reverse complement strand
TTTCTATTATACGTACCTAATCACCGGTGATGTCCATATTGCCCTCACTCTCTTGGTCATTGCCTGTCCTGGAGCTTTGGTGATTTCAGTTCCAGTCTCGATAGTGGCAGCCATTGGATCGAGTGCAAAGAATGGTATCCTGGTAAAAGGTGGAGAGGTAATGGAGAAGCTAAGTCGCGTCCAAGCTGCTGCCTTTGACAAGACAGGGACACTCACTGAAGGCAAGCCCTCTGTAGTTTCTCTGCATGCATACGGCATGAGCCAGGACGAAGTATTGAAGATTGCCCTAGTTGGTGAAACCTATTCAGAACATCCGTTGGCCACTGCTATTGTAAAGGAGGCCACAAATCGGGGCGTGGTCACCTCTGAAGTTCCTGAAAATCCGGAGTATATTCAGGGTAAGGGTGTCAGCTTCACTTTTGAGGGTGGATCGTATTTTATCGGAAACAGAGCGCTATTTGAAGAAAATGGGATAGACCTGACTATTGCCCTCGATGATATCCAAAATGAGGAGCATGAAAAGCGGACTGCGGTGATCATCGGGACATCCGAAAGGGTTATCGGTCTTATTATACTAGCCGACAAGCTCAGGGAAGAGGCTTCTGATGTTATCAAGAAGCTCAAGAGGTTAGGTATCAAAAAGAGCGTGATGTTCACTGGGGACAGTAAGGGAACAGCCGAAACTGTAGCTCATGCCTTACAACTGGATGAATTCCGTTATGAACTCTTGCCTGAGCATAAGGTGGCGGCTGTGAAAGAACTGCAAAAGAAATATGGCAGTGTCGCCTTCATTGGTGATGGTATCAATGATGCTCCATCCCTCGCTACTGCTGATGTCGGAATTGCAATCGGTGCAGCTGGCAACGACGTTGCGATGGAGACGGCAGATATGGTTCTCCTTGGCCAAAAGCTAGGCGCCCTTGTCGATGCGATTAGCATTAGCCGTATGGCAGTCAGAAACATGAAGCAAAACATCTTTTTTGCAATTGGTGTAGCCGTTACTCTCTTACTAGGCGTCTTGCTAGGTGGAGTCACCCTTTCCATAGGGATGCTTGTGCATGAACTGTCAGTACTGTTGGTAATTATCAATGCTACAAGGATTTTGCGGTTTGCAAAACGGAAAAAGTATACTATCTTGTAACGTATTAGGGAGGTGTCATATGCAATGTAATCACCATAGTTGTCTTCATATAGTCCCCCTGTTTCAAAACCTGGATGACCAGCAGATGCATGCTATTGATGCAATTACCCGTGAACATACGTATACCGATGGGCAGCTTATCTACTATGCCGGGGAGCTCAGCGGCTCGCTGTTTGTGGTCCATACCGGCAAGGTAAAGATTTATCGTCTTGATTCAGAGGGGGAACAACAGGTCATTCGGATACTTTCCCCTGGAGAATTTACCGGCGAATTGGCTCTGTTCAGTAAAGAGCCGGTACAAGATTTTGCACAGGCGATTGGGGACTGCTCGCTGTGCTTGGTCAACGGAGAAGCGATGCGCACTCTTCTGGTTACATACCCTTTGATAGCCTTGAAGATAACTCAAGAGCTTAGCCGGAGGCTCTTGCAAAGTGATGCAACGCTTCACAGTGTCGCCAAAGGAACTGCTGAGCAGCGCTTGGCAGGCTATCTGGTTGGACTATCCCAAAAGGCACATAGCAATACGATTTATCTGCCTGTGGCAAAAGGTACGTTAGCTTCTCTTCTCGCAATGAATCAAGAGACCTTGAGCCGCAGATTAAAGATATTGGAGGAGGAAGAGGTCATAATAGGGGAAAAGGGGCGGAAGATTACCATCTTGGATCGAGAAGCGTTAGAGATGAGAACCCTCCAGTAAACTCCTTTCTTTCTTTTATATCTTAGCGGTGGATATTCTCTGATCAGAGTGTCAGTCTAGACATTCCTGCCATGGCAGTTCTTGTACTTCTTGCCACTACCGCAAGGGCAGGGGTCGTTTCGTCCGACCTTGGGAGCGGCTCTCCTCACGGTCACGGGACTTACATCCCCACCACCTTGGACCCTGTTTCCCTGATTGGCATTTGCAAAGGCTCCCTGAGCCTTATGGGACTCCACTGTCTTGTGCTCGGAGCTCTTGTGTCTGTATTTGTCTTCAGCCTGGGTGATCTGTACCCTGACTAGGGTATCGGCGATGAAGTGCTTGATACCCTCGAGCATATCGTTGAAGATTTCAAACCCTTCGACCTTGTACTCCACCAAGGGGTTCTTCTGGGCATAGGAGCGCAGGCCTACAGCATCCCTGAGATCCTCGAGGGCCATGAGATGTTCCTGCCAGCGAATGTCGATCTGACGCAGGTAGTTGAACCTGAGGAAGTCGTTGAATGGCTTTTCTCCGGTCTGGGCCACCTTGGAGTCTATCTCCTCATCGATGCTTTTCTTCAGGTGAGCCTTGTACTCATCCCTCGTCGATTCCGGGGGAAGGGCGGGGAGGGTGAGATGGAACTCTGCTTGCACGTCCTCAAGGATCTTGAGGGCCATATCCTTGTCCTTGATGTCCTTAGGCACATCATCGACGATCTCGATGGCTATCTCATGGCAACTGGTCCGCACCCTTTCAAGCAGGTTCTCCTCGCTGAGGATCACATCACGCTCTGAGTAGATGTAGTTTCTCTGTTCGTTGAGCACATCATCATAGTCAAGCAGATGCTTACGTATTTCAAAGTTACGGTCTTCAACCCGTCTTTGTGCCTTCTCGATGGCATTCGATAGCATGCGGTGCTCGATGGGCATCCCATCCTGCATCCCAATCCTTCCCAGGACACCCCTGATGTTTTCGGAAGCGAAAAGTCGCATCAGCGAGTCATCAAGCGATACATAGAAGCGGCTGGTGCCGGGGTCCCCCTGACGGCCGCTTCGACCGCGCAGCTGGTTGTCGATACGGCGGGACTCGTGCCTCTCTGTTCCCATGATATAGAGGCCGCCGAGGCTCTTCACCTCCTCATAGTCCTTCTTCCAGGTGGGAGTGACTTTCTTGAGGGCCTCGACAAACTCTTCGGGTGTGGCATCGGTACCACAGACTTTCCTTGCCCTGGCATCGAGGCTGCCCCCGAGCTTGATGTCCGTCCCTCGTCCTGCCATGTTGGTGGCGATGGTGACAGCTCCCTTCGCTCCTGCCTCTTCAATGATCATGGCCTCACGGGCATGGTTCTTGGCATTGAGCACCTCGTGCTGTATGCCCATCCTCTTGAGCAGGAGGCTTAGCATCTCACTTTTTTCGATGGAGATGGTACCTACCAGAACCGGCTGGCCTACCTTGTGCACCCTCTGAATTTCCTCACAGATGGCCTGGACCTTGAACTGCTCATTGTAGTAGACCAAATCAGGATGGTCTTCCCTGACGATCGGCTTGTTGGTGGGGATGACCACCACATCGAGACCGTAGATCTTCAGGAATTCGGGGGCTTCTGTGTCTGCAGTACCGGTCATGCCGCTGATCTTGTCATACATGCGGAAGAAGTTCTGGAACGTGATCGTAGCCAGGGTCTTGTTCTGGCCCATGATCTTGATCTTCTCCTTGGCCTCGATAGCCTGGTGCAACCCGTCGCCATAGCGTCGGCCATGGAGGATACGCCCGGTGAACTCATCGACTAT
>DMAO01000093.1:0-8569 GCA_003446545.1 Sphaerochaeta sp. | reverse complement strand
GCCCTGACAGCCTGGGTCACATAGTGCACATACTCGAAGTTCTCATCCTCGTAGATGCTCCCTGTGATGACCTTGTACTTGTTGAGCAGCTCCTCCATATGGTTCATGCCCTGGTTGGTGAAGGATACCTTCTTCTGTTTCTCATCAAGCTTGAAGTCCCCCTTCTCCTCAAAGGGCTGGGCGCTTCGGTCAAAGCGGGCAAGGGGATCCTGTTCGTAGTAGTCACGGGTATCGGGGTCCTTCTCACACTCGGTAAGGAAGGATGCGATCTTCTCAGCCCCGATGACCTGCTTCGAGTCATCCTCACTCTGGCCGCTGATGATGAGCGGGGTTCTGGCCTCATCGATCAGGATGGAGTCAATTTCATCAATGATACAGTAGTGGTGCTTGGGCTGGATCTTTTCCTGTGCCGACCATTTCATGTTGTCACGCAGATAGTCAAAGCCGAATTCGTTGTTGGTCCCGTAGGTGATGTCCGCATTGTAGGCCAGGCGCTTTGCCTCGTTGTCCATGTCAGAGAGGATGACCCCCACTGAGAGGCCGAGGAACTTGTAGATGGGTCCCATCCACTCGGAGTCACGTCGGGCGAGGTAGTCGTTGACCGTGACGATATGCACGCCCTTCTGCTCCAGGGAATTGAGATAGGCTGAGGGTACGCAGGTAAGGGTCTTTCCCTCACCGGTCTTCATCTCCAGGATTTTTCCCCTGTGCAGCACAGTCGCTCCCATGACCTGCACATCATAGTGGCGTTCACCCAAAACCCTGGAGGCAGCTTCCCTTGTCAAGGCAAAGGCCTTGGGAAGGAGAGTTTCCAGCTCCGTTCCTTCTGCAACCTGTTTTCTGAACAGTTCTGTCTGGAGGGGAAAATCCTCATCGTTGAGGGCTCTGGCCCAAGAGTCCTCTTTGTTGACCTCGTTGACGATTGGCCTGAGTGTACGCAGGTCCTTATCTTGTTTCGTTCCGAACAGCTTGGCAAATATTGACGTTCCCATGATGGCTCTCTTGTGCGGTATTTGGCATGCCTTTGGCACGCCTATACAAGTATACTCAAAACCGGGGTCAGAGAAAAGCTTAGGTTCGTACAAATAGTGAGGCAAATATACCCACCTATGTATCAAAATGATACAGAATAGCTATGCTATGCCTGCCATGCATGCTATACTCAGCATATGTTGGTCTGTTTTACAGGGGGAGGGACCCTCGGTCATATCTTTCCGGCCCTTGCAGTGCATGAGGCCCTTCTTGAGACGGGAGACTATGCTGCCTTTTGGATAGGCAGGGAGGATGCACGCGAAAGGGGTACGGTGGAACAGGCAGGAATACCCTTTTATCCCATCCAGAGCGGTAAGTTCAGACGGTACAGGTCACAGAAAAACTTCACAGACCTGCTGCGGATCATCATCGCCTTCTTCCAGGCATTGTCCCTCCTGCGAAAGAAGCGTCCGGATGTGCTCTTCTCCAAGGGGGGCTTCGTATCGGTTCCTCCTGTCTTTGCCGCAAGAATGCTTGGTATCAGGATAGTGACGCATGAAAGCGATGCGACCCCCGGTCTCGCCACCCGCCTGAACAGCAGGTGCTCAGATGTGGTGTGCATTCCCTTTCACGGAAGTGAAGGATCGTTGCCTGCCCATAAGGTGGTGGTCACTGGAAACCCCTTGAGAAAAGAACTGTTTCTTGAAAAGGACCTGTCACCGTATCACATCCCATGTGGTGTACCCCTGTTGTTGGTACTGGGGGGAAGCCAGGGCTCATCCGAGATAAACACCCTGGTGAGGGATGCCCTAGACAGGCTTTGCTCCCTTGCCTTTGTCATCCATCAGTGCGGCGAGGCTGACTATCGACCCCTTGAGCACAAGAACTACCTACCGGTCACTGTGTTGGGACCGGAACTGGGCACCCTCTATAGGAGAAGTGCCTTGGTGGTGAGCCGTGGGGGGGCTGGGACTCTAGCTGAGATTTTGTCCTTTGGTTGTGCTTCGCTGATAATCCCGCTTTCAAGGGCTACGAGCAGGGGGGACCAGATAGATAATGCCCGGCGCCTGGTTGAGAAGGGTGCGGCCCGTGCTCTGCTCGGTGAGGTGAATACCGAGATCTTTCTGCAAGAGGTGGAAGACCTGTTGGAGAATCCTCTGAAAAGGGGTATCCTCTCTAGGAATGCACACGGATTGGCTGTCACAGGGAGTGCCGCAATGATCGCCACCCTGATACGAAAAGGAGAATAATATGGATTGGGGCATAACAATTGGATCGGTATATTTCAACTCGATTGACATCATCGTGTTCTGTCTGGCCATCGTCGGAGGCATTGCCGACACGATTACCGGCTTTGCCGATTCCTTCGCCCATCGGGCAGGGTTCATCGTGGGATTCTTTCTCTCCCTGATGTTTACCAAGGTGCTCGCCGAAGTTCTGCTGGCCTCCTTCGGCCTGGCGATGTTCTTCTCAAGCCTCATCTCCTTTGTGCTGCTCTTCCTTGCCGGGTATATCCTGATGAGGGTGGTAGGCAACCTTTTGGAAACGGCCTTGAATGTCACCGGTCTCAGAGCTGTAAACAGCCTGCTTGGCTTTATCTGGGGTGTCCTCGAGGTGTTGGTCTTCTCCGCCTTCATCCTGTACATGCTGGAACTGCAGACAGCCTTTGACCTCTCCTCCACCCTTGATCACAGCCAGTTTGTCCTGCGTCTTGTCAGACCCCTTGTACCGGAGACCGTGAATTGGTTTACCCTTACGGTGAATGCTGCCAATGTTTGATGAACTAGCAAAAAGCCAGAAGGATATGGCCGAGCAACTCTCCAACCAGATCAGAGGTGGGACCTTTACCCAGGTGAACCTATTTGGGGGAAGCAGGTATTCGCTGCGGATGACAAGTGCCATAGAGGCTGCCCGAGTTTTATCCTGCAAGGAGGAGGGCGAGCAGGCCTGCCGCTGTGCAAGCTGCAGGAAGTTTGAAGCCCTTACCATGCAGAATCTGGTCATTGTCAGCCACCGTGACCACCAGAGTGTCATTGAGACTGCCCTGAGCAGTTTCCTGCGCCTCAGAACCGATTTCTCCAGGAATTTTCTTCTGCGTTCGGTGCGTATTCTCCTGTTGCAGTACCACGCCTCCCTGTTGGGCAACACCCAGAGCCCTTCCCAGAGCAACAACTACGAGAGTGCGTCGAATGTGAGTGACCTTCTGATGGAACTTTCCCAGAGGAATGGGGAAATATCCGAACGGGAGGCCAGGTCTCTTGTGCAGAGCCTGAAGACCGCCCTGAAGCCGCTTCTTGCCGCCTCAAGGAAGAATACCACCATTTCGGTAAACCAGGTCAGGTCCCTGGAAGAGTGGGTTAATCGGACAACCATGGGTGATCAGAAGACCTTCATCATCCTGGAGGGGTTGGAGCAGACCAATGCATCGGCTCGTAACAGCCTGTTGAAGTTGTTGGAGGAACCACCTTCGGATACATATTTTTTTCTGATTTCTGAGTACCCCAACAGAATTATGCAGACCATCCTAAGTCGTGTTCGCAAGTATAGCTTCCCTCCCTTGCAGGAGTCTGGGGTCAATGCACTGCTCACGCCCTTTTTTCTTGGCAGCGAACGTTTTGAAAGCCTGGAATCCTTCTTCCTGCAAGGGGGGGGGCTCAATTTGGCACGCCATGCAGAAATCGTCGATATGCTGCTGAACTCCCTGTCAAATCACACCTACCTGAAGGAGGAGCAGTTCAACGCCCTGCTCTCCTTTATTGACGAGCAGGGCAGTTATGAGTATGTCCTGAAGAGGTTGCTCTCCTCTCTGGGTGTTCTGCTTGTCTCGGGGGGGATTACCTGGCAACGGGCAAAGGCCCTCTCGGACTTGGTTTCAGAAAGCTACAGCACAGCAACTCTCTATAACCAGAACAAGCGTCTGATGTTTGAGGCCCTGTATCTGAAACTTATGGAGGTGGTATGAAGAATTTTGTCCAACGGGCGATCCAGAAGATAGACCAGCTGGATACCAAGCAGATAGTTTCTATCATGCAAAGCCAGTCCAGAGAGCTTGAGATGTTGGAGAATGTTCTTGAGTCCATCGAGGATGGGGTCATCCTCACTGATGCGAAGCTTACCATAAACTATGCCAATTCCCACTGTCAGAACCTTATTCCCATGGCCAGGAGACGCTCCTATGAGGGCTTCCCTCTCTCAAAGGTGATAGAGGACAAGCATGTGCTTCGCTACATAGTCCTCTCTGTCTACAACCGTGCAGAGGAAATGGACAATGAGTTCACCTTCCAGAGGGGGAACAAGGTCCAGACGGTTGCCGTCACAGTCTTCACCTACAAGATGCCAGAGGAGAAGGGCCTTTCCAGCTATGTGCTGATGTTCAGCGATGTGACCGAGCACAATGCCAATGAGGCAAGGATGAGACGTTCTGAGAACCTCGCCTCCATGACCACCATGGCGGCGGGGGTGGCACATGAGATTAAAAACCCGCTTGCTGCCATGGGGATCCATCTGCAGCTGTTGAAGAAGGCCTTTGTGCGTCAACAGTGCCTGAGCATGCATGAGGCCCAGCGATATATCGATGTATTGGAAGAGGAGATTACCCGCCTCAACAGCATCGTCGTGGACTTCCTCTTTGCCGTCCGACCTCTGGACACCCGCCTTCGCCTAGGTTCCATCCTTAAGACACTCAACGAGGTTGCTTCGTTTGTGGAGCCGGAGCTTGCTGAGAATAAGGTGACCCTCACCTGTGACTTCTCCACATCTCTACCCAAGCTGGAGTTTGATGAGAACCTGCTCAAGCAAGTCTTGCTCAACCTGATCAAGAATGCGATGAATGCCATGGAGCAGGGCGGAAGGCTGAGCTTGCATGCACGCCCGGATGGAAACCAGGTGCTCATCAGCGTACAGGACACCGGTATCGGGATGGATGACGAGACCCTGCAGAAGATCTTTGAGCCGTACTACACCAACAAGGCAACGGGAACAGGCCTGGGTCTCACCATTGTCTATAAGATCATGAAGGAACACAGGGGCGACATCACCGTAAAGAGTAGGCTGGGTGAGGGTTCCACCTTTACCCTCTCCTTTCCCATCCCCAAGAGTGAGCGCCTCAGCCTGAGTGAGCCTGATAAGGAGAGTCCGAATGAAACGTAGTATCCTCATTGTAGATGATGAGAAGAATATCCGAAGCGGTTTGGCCATGGCCATGGAGCTGGAGGGGTATGAGAGCCTCACAGCTGAGGACGGAGCCTCAGCTTGGGCTCTGATGGGCAAGAAGGATGTGGATCTGGTCATTACAGACCTCAGGATGCCGAACCTGAGTGGGGAGCAATTGCTGCAGAAGATCACAGGAGCATACCCAAGGCTTCCTGTCATCATCCTTACCGGACATGGGACAATCGAGACTGCAGTGGATGCAATGCGTAAAGGGGCCATTGACTTCTTTACCAAGCCCGTGGAACTGGACCGTCTCTCCCTTGTGGTCAAGAAGGCCCTCTCAAATACCGACCTCTATGCCGAGCATGAGAGGCTGAAGGCGGAAGTTGAAACCCTCAAGGCTCGCAATCGCTATGACCGGATCGTTGGAAAGAGCCAGAAGATGGTCGCCCTTATGGAGACTGTGGCCCAGGTTGCCCCCACCCGTGCTTCCGTACTCATCACCGGTGAGAGCGGGGTGGGTAAGGAGCTGGTTGCCGATGCGATCCATGAGTTGGGGAATCGTAGCAAGGGGCCCTTCATCAAGGTCCATTGTGCTGCCCTCTCTGAGTCCTTGCTGGAGAGTGAGCTTTTCGGGCATGAGAAAGGCTCCTTTACAGGTGCCATCTCTCAGAAGAAGGGGCGCTTTGAGCTTGCTGATGGGGGTACAATCTTTCTCGATGAGATTGGGGAGATCAACGGGGCAACCCAGGTAAAGCTACTTCGGGTCCTGCAGGAGAAGGTGTTTGAGCGGGTAGGGGGGGAGAAAGCCGTCACAGTCGATGTGCGCATCGTGTGTGCAACCAACCGGGACCTGCTCAAGGAGATAGAGAAGGGGGCCTTCCGTGAGGACCTCTACTACAGGCTCAATGTTGTCCATCTCGAAGTACCGCCCTTGCGCGACCGCGAGGATGACATCCCCCTGCTGATGACTTCTTTCCTCACCCAGTTCAACAAGGAGAACGACAAGAGCCTTGAAGGTTTCTCCAACGGGGCCAAGAAGGCAATGCTTTCCTATGATTGGCCAGGCAATATTCGTGAACTGCGTAATTCTGTCGAAAGTGCCGTTGTGCTTTCACGCTCTTCTGTGATAGAAGTAGAGGACCTCCCCCCTTCGGTGAGGCTTTCCGACTCTTCGGCACAACTTTCCCTTGATGTTGGCATTACGCTAGCCGAGGCTGAGAAAAAGCTTATCATGTCCACCTTGGTAATGTGCGGGGGAAACAAGACACGAGCCGCCGAGGTTCTGGGCATCGGGCGCAAGACACTACATAGGAAATTACAGGAATACCAAATTGACCAAGAATGACATCTACCAGATCTTTGACAAGGGGGGAAGCCTTGAGAAACGCTTCTCCACCTATGAATACCGTGAAGGCCAGTTGCTTATGGCCGATCTGGTACGAGAATGCTATGATACGCATGCCATCGCCGCAATTGAGGCAGGCACAGGGATAGGCAAGTCCTTTGCCTATCTGGTTCCGGCCCTCTACCACGCAATGCAGGAACCAGATGAGCGGACGGTCATCGCCACCTCCACCATCAACTTGCAGAAGCAATTGTTCGAAAAGGACATTCCAATGCTTTTCAAGATCCTGAACCTCTCCTGCAAGATAGCCCTTGCCGTAGGCAGGGGGAACTACCTCTGCCTGCAGCGGTTCATCGCAGTGCGCAATGACGCATCGCTGCTTGCCCAGGATCCTCAGAGTGAACTGTATCAGCTTAACGAATGGGCTATGACCACCGATACAGGGCTTCGTAGTGATTACCCTGGGAGACTAGGTGAAATCTGGGGTGAGGTCCTCTGTGATGGAGACCTGTGCAACACCCGTAAGTGTGAGTATTTCAAGGAGTGTTTCTTTTTCAAGGCTAAGCAGAAGATAAAGGAAGCGAGGATCATCGTAAGCAACCACCACCTCCTCTTCACCGATGCGCACAGCCGCCATGAGAGCGACATTGGCTTTGATGAGGAGGCTGTCCTTCCTGCCTATTCCAGGCTCATCATAGATGAGGCCCACAACATCGAGAGCAATGCCTCCAGCTTCTTTACAGCAGAGTATACCTCAAAGGAGATGCTGCGTCAGATCTCATGGATCCAACGGACGGGCCGCTACGCCACAAAATCTCTACTGGACCAATTGGGTGAGTTCTCCCCAGAGCCAGAACTGTTCGACCGCATCCGCGATGATATCCACCTCCTCAGCGGTGAAGTGGGAACTCTGGACCAGTACCTGTTGGGGGTGTTCCAGAAGAACAATTTCCAACCTGTGCTGATAAAGGCGGAGCAACAGCACCGCATTGGGCAGTTCGTCGAGCAGGCAACCAAGGTTGCCCAGGCTAGTGGACGTCTCGCTGCCAAGATAGCCCACTTCATCGAGCACCAGAAGGCTCCCGAGGAGTATGAGGCAAAGGTAAATGAACTGATGGTTCGGGGAACAAGGATATCCCAGATGAGCGAAGTTCTCTCCCAATTCTGTAACTTCCCCCTCTGGGGCGATGAGGTGCACTGGTTCAATGCTGAGTCGTATAGGAATATCCGCTCTGTCGGGGTCTGCATCACCCCCCTTTCCATCGCACCCATTCTGGTGGAGGCCCTGTTCAAGAAGTTGTCTACCGTGGTATGTACCTCTGCCACCTTGGATCTGAATGATGACTTTGCCTTTTGGGGTGGCAGGGTAGGCCTTCCCTATGACGAGATGAGGCCCTACCAGAGGGCTTCCTTTTCCTCTCCCTTTGATTATCAGAACCGCCTGATGCTGCTGACCCCTAGTGATGCCCCCCTCCTTACAAAGGACAATGAGGAGGCGTATGTCTCGTACATGTGTGAGACGGTATTCTCCTCTGTCCTGTCTGCCGGAGGTGGGGCGTTGGTCCTGTTCACCTCGTATGCGATGTTGCAGAAGGTCAGTGACCGCCTGAAGCCTCGCTTCGCACAACAGGATATGGAACTTTTATGCCAGAGGGATATGGACCGGTACTCCCTGCTCAACCGCTTCATAGCGGAGAAGGACAGCACCCTGTTCGCGACATCCTCCTTCTGGGAAGGGGTGGACGCCCCAGGGGATACGCTGCGTATGGTCATCATCGTCAAGCTTCCCTTCAGTGTTCCCAGCGACCCGGTATTCAAGGCCCGTTGTGAGGCCCTGGACAACAGCGGTGGCAGTGGCTTCTACCATCTTGCCCTGAAGGAAGCTACCATGAAGCTGAAACAGGGATTTGGCCGGCTGATGCGTAACACAGGCGATAGGGGTGTGGTCCTTATCCTCGATAGCCGGGTCGTCCTGAAGAATTACGGGGTGTTCATGATGAGGTCTCTACCTGAGAGCTTCCACCCTGAGACTGAGACCTCCACGGTCTGTGACAAGATCGAGAACTTCCTGTATGCAGACTGAAGCATAGGCAGAGC